>JAYUXA010000212.1:0-3098 GCA_043753245.1 Chitinophagaceae bacterium | reverse complement strand
TGCCTGGTCGAATAGGTGGAAATATGGGCCAATGCTTCCTCTATATCTTTAACAATTTTTACAGCACATTTTAAGCTCAGAAACTCCTGCCCGTAATCTTCCGGACCGGCATGTTGTAATTGTGAATATCCGCGGAGCAGTTTATAGGCAGACTTATCGGCAACTATTTTTACCTTATACTTTTCAAATTCCGGAGCAAGTGCGGTAAGAAATTCTTCTGCAATGGATTGATCCAGTAAAACAGTATCCATTGCATTGCATACGGATGGCCTTGATACTTTTGCATTTACAACAATACGCACCGCTTGTTTTATAGCTGCTTTACTTTCTACATACACATGACATACACCGGCACCCGTTTCGATAACGGGTACCTGGCTGTTATTCCGTACAAACCGGATAAGCCCATCGGATCCCCGGGGAATCAGAACATCGATGTATTTGGTAGCAGTAAATAATTCATTCACTACTTCTCTGGAGGAGGGCAATAAAGTGACCAAATCAGTGTCGAACCCTTCTTGTTTCAGCAGTTTTTTAATGATGGCTACCGACTTTTTATTGGTGTTTTCTGCATCAGTGCTGCCTTTAAGCACACAACCGTTTCTGCTGCGCAGGCAGAGCATCGCAATATCAAAAGTTACATTAGGCCTTGATTCGTATATCGCTCCCACCACTCCCAGCGGAACAGAAATCTTTTCCAGACGAAGACCGTTTTTTAAAGTTCTTTTAGCCAATAATATTCCTGAAGGATCCGGTAACCGGGAAATGGTAACAATGCTTTGTGCGATGCGCTTGATTCGTTGTTCATCTAATAATAACCGGTCATTTTTGGGATTGTCCGGTAGCTGGAGGGCAAGATCTTTCTGGTTAGCCCTGATCAATGGAATAGTATTTTCTACTATGGCCACAGCGATTTTTTTAAGCAGTTGTTTGATCTGCCTGTCCGTTACTTTTTGTAAACTGGTAGTCGCTATGCGTGTTTTGATTAATAATGGAAGTACAGATTGCATTAATTATTTTTTAAAATAACACGATGTCATCCGCATGTGCGGCAATTATATTTTTAATAAGCAATTGATTACCGATTGCGTGAACGTCCAGTTTCGTTTTTGCCACTCCAATGATCGTTCCTTCTTCATCCATGATCTGCACTACTTCACCCTCGCTGAATTTTCCTTCTGCCTTTTTAATTCCAATGGTCAGTAAACTTTTCCTTACCAGTAATGCTTTTGCTGCGCCCTTGTCTACATAAATAGTTCCCAGGGTCACCGATCCGCTGGCCAGCCATTTTTGTCTTGCCCGGAGATTGGATTTTTGGGGAACAAAATAAGATCCGTTTTTCTGCTGCAATGCGTCGGTTACCGGATGAGCACCTTTCAGGCCACAGATCACCACCTGGATACCCAGAGACAGGGCAAGCCGGGCAAAAGTCAGTTTGGAAAGCATTCCTCCAAGTCCGGGTCCGCTTTTATCTGAATTTACATATCTGAGTACCGAACCGTCCAGTTTTTCTATCCTCCGGATAATTTGTTTAGCATCGTTCAGCAGTCCTCCCGCAGAGGTGCAGAGTATTAATGCTGAGGCATCAAATCCAATGGCGATAAGGGTTGCCAGTTCATCATTGTCAGAAAATTTTATTTCCACATTACTGACAAGGTCATTCTCATTCACTACAGGAATGATATTGTTTTCCCAGAAAGTAGAAAATGTTTGCCTGAGCTGTAAAAACTGGGTTCTATTGGAAAAATGTACCCGTTCACAGAGCGCCTGCGCTACCGTCAGGCCTAGCTTTCTGAAATGAGTATGATACAATTGAATGAGTATCGGATTGCCTACAGCCGCCGCCGCTTTGCGTTCGAATAAGGTTCCCTTATAATCTTTAAGATACTTCTGACCGCTACCCACAGCTCCGCTGGATACTATCACTACTTTATAGGTTTTACTGAGCGCGGCAACTTCCTGTGCGAGCTTTTTGATCACAGCGGTATCAATATTTCCTTCCTTGTCAGTAATTACTGCGGTCCCCAGCTTAATGACTAAAACTTCTCTTGGCATTGCCTTAAAATTACTGAATTTAACTGATCCTCGCAGGTGGTGCTTCTCTGGTGGTAGCAATAATGCGGGGATATTTGTTTAAATAACAAATAGTACGATGAGAGGACTTATTCCGAATCCTGTATGCTCCGTTTTCAGGTAATAATTACTTGATCTTTTTTATTATTTTCTTTCCGGAAGCATTTTTAGCCCTTAGCCTGCTTAAAGTTTCCAGGGTTATCCCCAGGTAGGACGCAACAATCTTTAAAGGGATGCGGTTGGCCAGTTCGGGCCTCGACTCTACAAAATGTGTATAACGCAGGTGGGCGCGCGGAATGCGGCAGATATATACCCGTTCTTCCGAGGCAGCGTAGTATTGCTCTAAAAGTAATCGGCCTACTTTATTCATCTCCGGAAAGCGTTCGTAAAATTCGGCCATCGATTCATAAGGCATCGCTATCAGCTCGCATTCTTCTACCGCCTGGATGTATTCATTTGCAGGCTCGTTACGTGACATGCTTCGTATGGCGGTAGTGATCTCTTTTTCAGGATTGATCCAGATCGTTATATCCTTGCTGCCATATTTTAAGAAAGATCTGAGTATGCCTTTCTGGATATAATAATAGTGATGGCAGATTTCTCCCGGAAGAAGCAAAAATTTTCCACGGGGGATCTTAATAAAAAAAGTATGCTCTTTCAGAAAGGAGATCGCTTCCGGACTAAGCGGAAAGATCTGGTTAATAAATTCAATAAGTTGTTTGGCATCCGGAGTAGTATTTTGTTTTGATTTTGAAGTATATTCTTTTTTCATATCGGGAAAGGGGCGAAATTTGTTTCTAAATTATGCAATCCTTGCTTCAAACTATTTATGGATGATTTTATCGCCGTCCGTTCTCCAATGGTAATGTCGCCGCCGTTTAACTTCCAGACGGATTACTTAAAAATGTATAGGATATATTCCCATTTTGATAAAATTGTCTCTCCGGTGGAATAATGAATCAGGTATATTTCACCTCAGGTTGATCTTCAATGGGTTGTCTACTGGCACAGGGTTCGTATTGTTC
>JAYUXA010000211.1:0-14129 GCA_043753245.1 Chitinophagaceae bacterium | reverse complement strand
ATAGTCATACTTCTACACACGGTGCCTTCGGATCCATCGCTTTTGGGATCGGTACCAGCGAAGTAGAAATGGTATTTGCCAGCCAGTGTTTACTTCAGAGTAAACCCAGGCAAATGCGCATCAATATTGAGGGCAAATTAAACAACGGGGTAGTGTCGAAAGATATTATTCTATTCATCATTGCGCAACTATCCGCCAGTGGGGCAACAGGATATTTTGTGGAGTATGCCGGATCTGCGGTGCGTGATCTGAGCATGGAAGCGAGAATGACCATCTGCAATATGAGTATTGAAATGGGTGCCAGAGGAGGTATGATCGCTCCTGACCAGACCACGTATGAGTACATGAAAGGCCGGTTATTTGCGCCTTCACAGGAACAGTGGGAAGGGAAGATGATGCAGTGGAAAGAATTGCATTCTGATACGGGTGCTCAATTTGATGTGGAGATAACTATTAATGCTGCTGAAATCGAGCCCATGATTACCTATGGTACTAATCCTGGACTCGGTATTCCGGTGCGCGCATCCATACCGGTAACGGATTCTATCCCCGATGAAGGCGAAAGAAAAAATATTATCAAAGCACTTGAATATATGGGTCTGCAGTCGGGCAAAACATTGCTTGGCATGCCTGTACAGTTTATATTCATAGGCAGCTGTACCAACTCACGTATCGAAGATCTTCGCCTCGTAGCAGGCATTGTAAAAGGAAGAAAAAAATCCGCTAATGTAGAAGTGATGATTGTACCTGGTTCACAGCAAGTGGCCGACCAGGTTAGAAAAGAAGGGCTGGATAAAATATTTGAAGCTGCAGGATTCGAGATCCGGCAGCCAGGATGCAGTGCCTGCCTGGGTATGAACGAAGATAAGATACCTGCGGGAGCCTACTGCATCTCCACCTCCAACAGAAATTTTGAAGGAAGACAAGGCACCGGAGCAAGAACGTTACTGGCCAGCCCACTGACTGCCGCCGCATCTGCTATTACAGGAGTGGTGACCGATGTGAGAGAACTGGCCGCAGTCAAATAAACCAATTACGCACGTAAATACTAATTCATGAAAGCGTTTACTGTTCTGACATCCACATTTGTTCCGCTGCCCATTGAAAATGTGGACACCGATCAAATCATCCCTGCCCGGTTCCTGAAAGCAACTACAAGAGATGGGTTTGGAAAAAATTTATTCCGTGACTGGAGATACCATAATAACGATGAAGGGCAACCGAAAGAAGATTTTGTTTTAAACCAACCTCAGTTTAAAGGTCAAATACTGGTAGCAGGTAAGAATTTTGGTTGCGGTTCTTCCAGGGAGCATGCAGCCTGGTCAATTGCCGATTATGGTTTCCGGGCAGTAGTGTCCAGTTTTTATGCGGACATATTTAAGAATAATGCTTTGAACAATGGCGTATTGGCGGTGCAGGTTTCAGATGAATTTCTGGAACAACTATTTTCGCTGGATAGCAATGCCACCTTAACCATCGATCTGCAACAGCAATCCATCACCATTGATGCATCGGGAGAAAGCGAAAGTTTTGAGATCAATGACTATAAAAAAACCTGTTTGTTAAATGGGTATGATGATCTTGATTATTTACTGAGTATAAAAAAAGACATAGAGGCGTTTGAACAGGTGAATTGATCAATTAATGCCCCTGCAAAAGACACTTGTATAAATCATAAATCAAATCTGTAGCGTACCGCAGAAAAGTGGTACCGGATAAATTATAAATGATGCAAAAAAATATAGCAGTAATATTAGGAGATGGAATAGGCCCGGAAGTAACACAGCAATCCATAAAAATTCTGGATGCCATTGCGCAGCAGTTCAACCATCAGTTCAGGTACACCTATTGTCTTATGGGCGCTGATGCAATTGATAAAACAGGTAATCCCCTTCCTGACGAAACCATTGAGGTGTGTATGGAAAGTGATGCTATACTTTTTGGAGCTATCGGCCATCCCAGATACGACAATGATCCTACTGCAAAAGTGCGGCCGGAGCAGGGTTTGCTGAAACTTAGAAAAGCACTGGGTTTGTTTGCCAACATACGTCCGGTTTCTGCCTATCCTACCCTGCAACACCTTTCTCCGTTAAAAAATAAACAGCTGGAAGGGGTTGATTTTATCATCTTCCGTGAATTGACGGGAGGCATTTATTTTGGTAAAAAAGAACTCAATTCAGAAGGCACAGTTGCAACAGATGAATGCACATACAGTAAACCAGAGATAGAACGTATCGCGCATCTTGCATTTGAATATGCCCGCAAGCGCAGTAAAAAACTAACACTGGTCGATAAAGCCAATGTACTTGAAACCTCGAGGCTATGGAGAAAAGTGGTACAGGAACTTTCCCTTCAGTATAGTGATGTAACGGTAGATTATATGTTTGTGGATAATGCCGCTATGCAGATTATAGTTAATCCAAAACAATTTGATGTAGTACTAACCGAAAATATGTTTGGTGACATCATCAGTGATGAAGCCAGTGTGATCAGCGGATCGCTTGGTTTGCTTCCGTCCGCCTCGGTGGGAAATTCATCTGCCTTGTTTGAGCCTATCCACGGGTCTTATCCGCAGGCCGCAGGAAAAGATATCGCCAATCCGCTGGGTTCCATTTTATCGGCAGCGATGATGCTGGATC
This sequence comes from Chitinophagaceae bacterium, assembly GCA_043753245.1. Classification (GTDB taxonomy): domain Bacteria; phylum Bacteroidota; class Bacteroidia; order Chitinophagales; family Chitinophagaceae; genus Flavitalea. The sequence continues at coordinate 11,490 of JAYUXA010000211.1, read as the reverse complement.
ATTTTAAATTACATGAAGAAGCAGACCTGATCCGGAAAGCGGTTGACTGGACGCTGACGCACGGATTTGTGACCAGGGATATTGACTTTATAAACAGCTATTCCACTTCTACCATCGGTGACCTGGTGCGTGACTTTGTCGAAAACCGTATTCCTTCAACAATCAATAAAAGCAATATTAATTTAAGCAAGTCCACCATCATTTGACCGGTAACCAACCAGAGGGAGCTGCCAGGCATGGTGCCGGGCAGAAAATCCTTCCATAAAAAGTTCTTTGTTTTTGTCAGCAGGCGGTAGTATATTCGTTAATCAACAATTTTTATGTTCATTAACGGAGCAAATAAATTAACAACCATCGCAACACAAATTATTGTGGTGGTCATTATTATTATACCCGGTCTGAACGGAGGTTGAAGCAGCATATCATTAAAAAAATATAGCGACCCGCCTCCCGAGAGGCGGGTTTTTTATTTAACTAATAAACAAGGTATAAAACGCATTTCATGCCAAACGAATTGAACAGATATTCCAAAACGATTACCCAGGACCAGACTCAACCGGCTGCGCAAGCCATGTTATATGGTATAGGACTTACCGAAGACGATCTTAAAAAAGCCCAGGTGGGCATTGTAAGTATGGGGTATGATGGCAATACCTGTAACATGCATCTGAATGATCTGGCGAAAGTGGTCAAACAGGGAGTATGGGAAAGCGATCTCGTAGGGCTTATATTTAATACGATAGGCGTAAGCGATGGCATCAGTAACGGAACAGAAGGTATGCGGTATTCACTGGTAAGCCGGGACATTATTGCCGATTCTATAGAGGTTGTCTGCGGCGCTCAGTACTACGATTCCCTGATTGCATTACCTGGCTGCGATAAAAATATGCCCGGTTCCCTGATCGCTATGGGCCGCCTCGACCGCCCGGCAATTATGGTCTATGGAGGATCCATTGCCCCGGGACATTACAAAGGCCAGGACCTGAATATCATCTCCGCCTTTGAAGCATTGGGTCAGAAAATAGCAGGACAATTAAGCGAAGAAGATTTTAAGAATATAGTTAAAAACGCCTGCCCCGGTGCAGGAGCCTGCGGAGGCATGTACACTGCAAACACAATGGCTGCGGCAATCGAAGCACTTGGCATGAGCCTTCCGTATTCCTCCTCTAATCCTGCATTAAGCGACGATAAAAAACAGGAATGCCTCGATGCCGGTAAAGCAATAAAGAACCTGATGGAAAAAAACATCAGGCCCTCAGACATCATGACCCGGAAAGCATTCGAAAATGCTATAGTGGTCATCATGGTGTTGGGAGGAAGTACCAATGCAGTACTGCATATGATCGCTATTGCAAAAAGCGTAAATGTAAAACTGACACAGGATGATTTTCAGGAAGTAAGTGACCGGGTTCCCATGCTGGCAGATTTTAAACCAAGTGGTAAATATTTAATGCAGGACCTTCATCAGTATGGTGGTGTGCCCGCAGTGATGAAATATCTGCTGAATAAAGGTTTCCTGGATGGCGACTGCCTGACAGTAACCGGTAAGTCGCTGGCTGAAAATCTCGCATCGGCTCCTGATCTTGACTTTGAAAAACAGAAAATCATCCTTCCTCTGGAAGCACCCATTAAAGCTACCGGGCATCTTCAGATACTATACGGCAACCTTGCTACGGGGGGAAGTGTGGCAAAGATCACTGGTAAGGAAGGAGAGAAGTTTGAAGGACCGGCAAGGGTCTTCGACGGGGAGTTTGATCTGATTAACGGTATATCGTCCGGACGTGTGCAGAAGGGAGATGTGGTAGTGATCCGGCAGGTAGGACCAAAAGGTGCTCCGGGAATGCCTGAAATGCTTAAGCCTACCTCTGCTATTATTGGCGCGGGTTTGGGAAAATCAGTTGCACTGATTACCGATGGAAGATTCAGCGGAGGCACTCACGGTTTTGTAGTGGGACATATTACACCCGAATCTTTTGACGGCGGACTTATTGCATTTGTAAAAGATAACGATAAAATCACTATTGATGTGGCGACAAAGCAAATGACGCTCCACGTGAGTGAAGAAGAAATTGCCGGACGCAGAAAGATGTGGACAAAACCGGAGTTGAAAGTAAAAAAAGGTGTCTTGTTTAAATATGCGCAGCATGTAAAAGATGCCTCTGAAGGTTGTGTGACGGACGAAGCTTAATTAACGAATACATTAATACCATCAAAATGAACAAACAACAGGCCACGGCTGAACTGATCCTGCCGGTTGAAGAAAAGAAAATGACCATCAGCGGATCGCAGGCAGTATTGCTTGCATTGCAGGCCGAAGGGGTAGAGACCATATTCGGTTATCCGGGTGGTGCCATTATGCCTATATATGATGCCCTGTACGATTTCCGTAAGGAACTTAAACACATACTGGTGCGCCACGAACAAGGTGCCACTCATGCAGCGCAGGGGTTCGCAAGAACATCCGGAAAAGTGGGAGTTGTCTTTGCCACCAGCGGTCCCGGGGCAACTAATCTGGTCACCGGCCTCGCCGACGCTCAGATCGACAGCACCGCCATGGTTTGCATTACCGGGCAGGTATATGCGCATCTTCTCGGCACCGATGCATTTCAGGAAACCGATGTGATCAATATTACCACACCGGTTACCAAATGGAATTACCAGGTAACCGATGCCACCGAAATACCTGCTATTCTGGCAAAAGCATTTTATATAGCAAAAAGCGGAAGACCGGGACCTGTATTGATCGACATTACTAAAAATGCACAGCTGCAGCAGTTTGAATACGAAGGATATAAACAGTGCGATCATATCCGGAGTTATCGTCCTAAACCACTGGTCAGAAAAGAATATGTAGAACGGGCTGCTGAGTTGATCAATGCTGCCAAAAAACCTTTTGTGCTCTGGGGGCAGGGCGTTATACTCGGAAAAGCAGAAAATGAATTCAAGGCATTTATAGAAAAGTCCGGGATACCTTCTGCATGGACCATACTCGGTGCCAGTGCTATTCCGACCAGTCATTATTTAAATGTTGGTATGCTGGGCATGCATGGCAATTACGGACCGAATGTACTTACCAATGAATGTGATGTACTGATCGCAATAGGAATGCGCTTTGATGACCGGGTAACCGGCAGATTGGATAAATATGCAAAACAGGCTAAGGTTATTCATCTGGATATCGATCCGGCAGAGATAGATAAGAATGTAAAAGCTACGGTGCCGGTATGGGGGGATTGTAAGGAAACCCTTCCTATGCTGACCAGGCTGGTGGATAAAAAAGAACATAAAGAATGGCTGGAGCTGTTCAGGGCATACGAGCAGCAGGAAATTGATGCAGTGATCCAGGAGGAACTGCATCCGCATACCGAAATACTGACGATGGGAGAAGTGATCGATGTGCTGAACGACCTTACCAAAGGCGATGCAGTGATCGTTACCGATGTGGGCCAGCATCAGATGGTGGCCTGCAGGTATGCTAAGTTCACACAATCAAAAAGTAATATTACCTCCGGAGGATTGGGAACAATGGGATTTGCACTGCCTGCAGCCATTGGTGCCAAATTCGGAGCACCTGAACGGACAGTGGTGGCAATTATTGGTGATGGTGGTTTTCAGATGACTATCCAGGAACTGGGTACCATTATGCAGAGCAAGGCCGATGTAAAGATCCTTATTCTGAACAATGAGTTTCTGGGAATGGTAAGGCAGTGGCAGCAATTATTTCACGAAAGGCGGTATTCATTTGTGGATATTACCAGTCCTGATTTTGTGATGGTAGCAAAAGCATACGGCATTGCAGGAAGAAAAGTTTCCGTACGGGAAGAGTTGAAAAATGCTCTGACAGAAATGATCCATCATCCCGGATCGTTCTTACTGGAAGTAATGGTTGGAAAGGAAAACAATGTATTTCCCATGGTGCCTCAGGGTTGCAGCGTATCGGAAATAAGGTTGAAATAATTTAATTAAGTATTATGAAACAGGAATATACAATAACTGTTCACACTGAAAACCATATTGGATTGCTCAACCGCATTGCCATTATCTTTTCAAGGAGAAAAATCAATATCGAAAGTTTAAATACTTCCCCGTCGGAGATCCAGGGAATTCATCGTTTTACCATCGTTATTACTGAATCGGAGGATGTAGTCATTAAGCTTGTCCGGCAGATCGAAAAGCAGGTGGAAGTATTAAAAGCGCGGTACAATACCACCGACGAGATCGTTTGGCAGGAGCTGGCACTTTATAAAGTGTCGACCGATCAGATCGCGGAGAAAGTAAAGGTGGAAAGGTTGTTGCGCGAGTATGGAGCAAGGGCTGTAGTGATCAGAAAGGATTATACCATATTCGAAACTTCCGGCCACCGGGAAGAAATAGATAAACTTGTCCGCTTTTTTGAACCTTACGGATTAATAGAGTTTGTAAGAAGTGCCAGAGTGGCGATCACCAAGGCGAGCAAAGGATTTCATGAAACCCTTAAAGAGTTTAGCAAAACAGAACCCAGTCCGGCAGAAGTAGTAGAGAATGAGTTTTTGGATAAACAAGAAGAAGTATTTACCATGTAAACCGGCTGCAAACCTATTATAATTATTATTCAAGAGTTAATAAAAAAACACAAATAGAAAATGGCAAAATTAAATTTCGGCGGCGTTGAAGAAAACGTTGTAACACGTGAAGAATTCCCCCTGGCAAAAGCACAGGAAGTTCTAAAGAACGAAGTGGTAGCAGTAATAGGCTACGGCGTTCAGGGTCCCGGTCAGGCGCTCAATCAAAAAGACAATGGTATCAACGTGATTGTTGGCCAGAGAAAAGATTCAAAATCATGGGATAAAGCAGTGAGCGATGGATTCGTTCCGGGCAAAACCCTTTTTGAAATAGAAGAAGCACTTGAAAAAGGGACGATCATTTGTTATTTATTAAGTGATGCCGCTCAGATTCAATTGTGGCCAACCGTTAAAAAACATTTAACCAAAGGAAAAGCACTTTACTTTTCACATGGTTTTGGAATTACATACAGCGATCAGACAGGAATTATTCCTCCGGGTGATGTAGACGTTATCCTTGTTGCTCCTAAAGGATCAGGAACCTCTTTAAGAAGAATGTTTCTCCAGGGACGGGGTCTGAACAGTAGTTATGCTATTTTCCAGGATGCAACCGGCAAAGCCTTTGACAGAGCTATAGCACTGGGTATCGCAGTCGGCAGCGGTTATTTGTTCGAAACGAATTTTAAGAAAGAAGTGTACAGTGATCTTACAGGAGAAAGAGGAACACTCATGGGAGCCATCCAGGGAATCTTTGCAGCACAATATGAAGTGCTTCGCAAAAAAGGACATACCCCGTCTGAAGCTTTTAATGAAACAGTGGAAGAACTGACACAATCATTAATGCCGCTGGTTGCAGAAAACGGAATGGACTGGATGTATGCAAACTGCTCTACTACCGCACAGCGCGGAGCGTTGGACTGGTGGAAGAAATTCAGGGACGCAACATTGCCAGTATTTACCGAACTGTATGAAAGTGTTGCTGCCGGTAAAGAAGCAGGACGTTCCATTGAAAGCAACAGCAAAGCCGACTATCGTGCAAAACTGGAAGTAGAACTGAAGGAATTACACGACAGCGAATTGTGGCAGGCAGGGAAAACAGTGAGGAGTCTTCGTCCGGAAAATCAAAAGTCCGCTGCAGATATTCCAAAAGACCTGAAATTTTCAAAATCGGTAAGTTAGTATATTGGAACCCTTAGCACATCTGGTCTGACCGCTAAATGAACTGTATATGAATTCAACAAGCACCCGCTATAATATAGATATCCGTGCGGCTATGGACCGGTTGAAAAAAGTGGTGAACCGCACACCGCTCACGTTTAACCAGAACCTCTCCAGAAAATACAAAGCTAATGTGTATTTAAAAAGAGAGGATCTTCAGATTGTACGGTCCTATAAACTCAGAGGTGCTTACAACATGATGAGCAGCCTGCCCCGTGAACAATTAGAACGCGGGGCCGTGTGTGCAAGCGCGGGTAATCATGCACAGGGGTTTGCCTATAGTTGTAAAAAACTAAATGTAAAAGGCATAGTATTTATGCCGATCGTTACTCCTAACCAGAAAGTGCATCAGACTAAAATGTTTGGCGAACAATTTATTGAGGTGGTGCTGACCGGTGATACCTTTGATGATTGTCTGGTAGCGGCCCGGCAATATACCATTGAACACAATATGGTATTTATCCCTCCCTTCGATGATCCTAAGATTATCGAAGGGCAGGGAACCGTTGCGTTGGAAATACTCGAAGATCTTTCTACTATCGATTATTTATTTATACCGGTGGGAGGTGGTGGTCTGGCTGCCGGGGTGGGGACGTATTTTAAAACGTATTCACCAAAAACCAGGATCATCGGCATCGAGCCCGAAGGGGCTCCATCGATGTACGAAGCAAGGAAAGCCGGGCATCCGGTAACGCTCGAAAATATCGATCGTTTTGTAGATGGTGCCTCTGTGAAAAGGGTAGGTGAACTCACCTTCAGCATCTGCCAGGAAGTGCTGGATGATATGCATCTAGTGCCAGAAGGCAAGGTCTGTTCAACGATTCTGAAATTATACAACGAAGAAGCAATAGTGGTAGAACCCGCAGGCGCTCTTTCAATAGCAGGCCTGGACGATTTTGCAGCAGAAATTCAAGGCAAAAATGTAGTCTGTATCGTCAGTGGAAGCAACAACGACATCGACCGGATGCAGGAAATAAAAGAAAGATCTCTTCAATACGAAGGGCTTAAACATTATTTTCTCATCAGGTTCGTACAACGTCCGGGGGCACTGAAAGAATTTTTAAATGAGATCCTTGGAGCAGATGACGACATCACCCGGTTTGAATACATTCAGAAACATAATAAAGAAACCGGCCCTGCTCTCGTAGGTATCGAGCTTAAAAGCCGACGGGACTATGATCAGTTGATTTCCAATCTTCAATCACGGAATTTTAACTATACGGAGCTGAATAAAAATGATGATTTATTCGGTTATTTAGTGTAAATTCAATCAGTTGCTTGCTGCTATAATGATATCCTTTTAAAGAACCAGTCCTTTTATTGAATAATTTCAAATAAAACCACTAACGATAATGGCAAGCAGAGGTCTTTATTCATCTTCATTCGAAAGAGATGCGTGCGGTATTGGATTCGTTGCAAATATTAAAGGCAATAAATCACATCAGATTGTTGGCGATGCGCTAACTGTTCTGGAGAATATGGAACACCGTGGCGCCTGTGGCGCTGAGATCAATACCGGCGATGGTGCAGGTATTATGATCCAGGTACCTCACGAATTTTTCTTCGATGAATGCATCCGGCTGGGTGTACATCTTCCTTCTTTTGGACGGTATGGTGTGGGCGTAATTTTCTTTCCCCAGGATATTCGGCTCAGGGAAGAGTGCAGGGATATTTTTAACCGCGCAGCAGATAAACTGGGGTTGGAAATACTGGCATACCGTAAAGTTCCTGTTAATACAGAAGGCATTGGTCCAACAGCATTGTCCGTAGAACCTGAAATGGAACATGTATTTATTGCCTGTCCTGATCATATTGGCAACAGTGATGAATTTGAAAGAAAATTATTTGTGCTGCGCAATCATGCTTCGCACACCATCAGCAACACGGTCAAAAAAGATCCTATAGGATTCTATATCGCTTCCCTTTCGTACAAAACGGTTGTATATAAGGGGCAGCTCACCAGTATGCAGGTCCGCCATTATTTTACCGATCTGTCAAACAAACGCATCGTTTCTGCATTCGGATTAGTGCATTCCCGGTTTGCTACCAATACCTTTCCTTCCTGGAAACTGGCTCAGCCATTCCGCTATATCGCCCACAATGGTGAAATCAACACCCTTCAGGGAAATATTAACTGGCTTAAAACCAGTGAAAAAAGTTTCGTGTCTCCCTATTTTACCAAAGAGGAAATGGATATGATTCTTCCTGTAGTTACAGAAGGTCAGTCCGACAGTGCCTGCCTGGACAATATGCTTGAACTGCTTACGCTAACCGGCCGCTCGCTACCGCATGTGATGATGATGCTGGTTCCCGAAGCCTGGGATGGTAATGAACAGATGGACCCTGTAAAAAAGGCGTTCTATGAATTTCATGCTTCTATTATGGAGCCCTGGGACGGTCCCGCTTCCATTTCTTTTACAGATGGAAAAATGATTGGCGCCACCCTCGATAGAAATGGATTGCGCCCTTCCCGGTACTGCGTAACCACCGACGACCGCGTGATCATGGCCTCCGAATCAGGGGTACTGCCTGTTGATCCGTCACTCATAAAGGAAAAAGGCAGACTTCAGCCCGGAAAAATGTTTGTGGTGGATATGGAGCAGGGAAGGATTATCAGTGATGAAGAATTAAAGCAAACTATCTGCTCTGCAAAACCATATGCAGAGTGGCTGAATAAATATAAAATAAGGCTGGAAGAACTGCCTGAGCCGCGCGTGATGTTTACACATCTCGAAAGCGACCAGGTATTCAAATACCAGAAAGCATTCGGATACTCTACCGAAGATCTGGACAATATTATCGCTGTAATGGCCACGGAAGGCAAGGAACCGATTGGTTCTATGGCGGCAGATATTCCACTGGCGATTTTAAGCGACCAGCCCCAGCACCTCAGCAGTTATTTTAAACAATTATTTGCCCAGGTAACTAATCCGCCAATAGATCCTATCCGCGAGCGGATGGTCATGTCACTGGTGACCTTTGTCGGCAACAATGGTAATTTGCTGAGCGAAGATGAACTCAGCTGCCATACGGTGGCCCTGAAGCATCCGGTGTTAACGAATCACGAGCTGGAAAAAATAAGAAGTATAGACACGGGTATTTTTCAGGCAAAAACATTGCAATGTTATTTCCGGGCAGATGGTAAGCCCAATTCTCTTAAAAGGGGATTGGACCGGTTGTGCCGCTATGCAGTAGACGCTGTTGAAGACGGCTTTGAAGTGATCATCCTCACAGACCGGGCGATAGATTCCGAACATGCACCCATCCCTTCCCTGCTGGCTATGTCAGCTGTTCACCATCATCTGATCCGCAAAGGATACCGCGGCAGAGTGGGAATTGTGGTAGAAGCAGGAGACGTGTGGGAGGTGCATCATTTTGCCTGCCTGCTTGCTTTTGGCGCCACCGCAATCAATCCTTATCTCGCCTTTTCCTCTATCAGAGATATGAAAATCAGCGGTCGGCTCCAGAGCACTCTTGATGCGGATGTATTAAAGAAAAATTATTTAAAAGCAGTGAACGATGGGTTGCTGAAAGTATTCTCAAAAATGGGGATCTCCACACTGCAATCGTACCAGGGTGCACAGATCTTTGAAATTATCGGTCTTAATTCTTCGGTAGTACAAACTTACTTTACAGGCGCGGTATCCAGAATTGAAGGCATGGGCCTCGATGAAATCGGAAGAGAAACACAATCCAAACATTCTTTTGCATTCAGCAGAAAAGGAATTCCGGTAGACCGGCTTCCGGTGGGCGGCGTGTACCAATGGAAACGAAAAGGGGAGTTTCATCTGTTCAACCCGCAGACCATCCACTTTCTGCAACACGCTACAAAAACAAATGATGCAAGCGTATTTAAAAAATATTCCAAGCTTGTTAATGAGCAGGAAGAAAAAGCCTGCACACTCAGAAGTTTATTCCGCTTTAAATACAATCGTCCGTCCATCTCCATTGAGGAGGTAGAACCGGCAGAAAATATATTCAAACGATTTGCAACAGGCGCGATGTCCTTTGGCTCAATATCCTGGGAAGCACACACTACTCTTGCCATTGCGATGAATCGTATAGGAGCAAAAAGCAATACCGGCGAGGGCGGAGAAGATGAAATCCGCTATGATACACTGCCCAACGGAGATTCTATGCGCAGTGCAATTAAACAAGTGGCTTCTGCGCGTTTTGGGGTAACCAGTTATTATCTTACACAGGCAGATGAACTTCAGATTAAAATGGCTCAGGGTGCGAAACCCGGCGAGGGAGGCCAACTGCCAGGATATAAAGTAGATGAATGGATTGGAAAAACACGCCACTCTACCCCTGGAGTAGGATTGATTTCACCACCGCCACACCATGATATTTACTCTATTGAAGATCTTGCACAATTAATATTTGATTTAAAGAATGCAAACCGTGCAGCCAGGATAAATGTCAAGCTCGTGTCGAAAGCCGGAGTGGGAACGATCGCCGCCGGAGTTGCAAAAGCCAAAGCGGATGTGATACTGATCTCTGGTCATGATGGAGGAACAGGCGCATCACCCATCAGTTCTATCCGCCACGCCGGACTTCCCTGGGAGCTTGGACTTGCCGAAGCACATCAGACACTTGTCAAAAATAAATTACGCAGCAGGGTAGTGCTTCAGGCCGACGGTCAAATGAAAACGGCACGTGATATTGCCATAGCTACTTTATTGGGTGCGGAAGAATGGGGCGTGGCAACGGCAGCCCTGATCGTTGAAGGTTGTATTATGATGCGTAAATGTCATCTGAATACCTGCCCGGTAGGAGTTGCTACACAGGACCCGGAGCTGAGAAAAAGATTTACCGGCGATCCCGCTCATGTAGTGAACTTTTTTAAACTGATCACCCAGGAATTAAGAGAAATAATGGCGAACCTCGGCTTCAGGACCATCACCGAAATGGTTGGCCAGGTTGACTTCCTTGAAATAAAAGACGATATCAGGCACTGGAAATTTAAAGGACTCGACCTTTCTCCTATTATTTATAAAGAACCGGCATCTTTATATACCGGACTTTATAAAATGGAAGAACAGGATCATGGAATGGCAAACATTCTGGACTGGAAACTGCTCGAGGCGGCAAGACCAGCTCTGGAAAGCCAGCAAAAAATTACAGCTGCTTTTACTATTAAAAATACAGATCGCACTACCGGTACGCTGCTTTCGAATGAGATCAGCAAAAAATACCGCGACAAGGGCTTACCGGACGATACCCTCCATTTTCAGTTCAATGGTACTGCGGGGCAAAGTTTCGGTGCGTTCAATGCAAAAGGGATTACGCTGGAGCTGGAAGGGGATGCAAATGATTATTTTGGTAAAGGATTAAGCGGTGCCAGGCTGATTGTTTATCCTCCTAAAAATGCACTCTTCGTCCCGGAAGAAAATATCATCATCGGTAATACTGCCTTTTACGGAGCCACTTCCGGAGAATCTTATATCAGAGGTAAGGCCGGTGAACGTTTCTGTGTCCGGAATTCAGGCGCTCATGTAGTGGTAGAGGGAGTGGGTGATCACGGATGTGAATACATGACCGGTGGAACAGCAGTAGTACTTGGCAGTACCGGCAGAAATTTTGCTGCAGGCATGAGTGGTGGAATTGCCTATGTATATGATGTGAAAGGGCAGTTCGATTCCATGTGCAACAAAGAAATGGTCGATCTCGATCCCCTGGATGCAGAAGACGTGCAGGTGCTGAAACGGCTCATCACCAGTCATTTTAA
>JAYUXA010000210.1:0-3100 GCA_043753245.1 Chitinophagaceae bacterium | reverse complement strand
CAAATTATGAAATTAGTTATCTCCATACTCACTCTCGCTTTACTGGCATTTGCTTTTGGACTTTACCTTCCGTGGTGGTCGGTTGCCCTTTCCGGATTTTTAGTATCTTTTTTTATTCCCCAGCACCCGTTTAAATCTTTTCTGTCCGGCTTTCTGGGTATTTTCCTGTTATGGATCCTGCTTACCGTTTATATGAACAGTGACAACAATGGATTACTTGCCTCTCGCATTGCAAACATTTTGCCCTTTGGAGGATCGGTAATATTGCTGATCTTTGCTACCGCAACAGCTGGTGCACTTGTTGGAGGACTTGGAGCACTCACAGGCAGCCTGCTGAGAAAATTGAGCAATAATGGGCGTACTGCATAATCGCATCTCACAAAAAGAATTAAAGCAACGATTATATCTTGAAACGGACCCCCGGGTTACCCTTTCGTTTTACCGGTATTGTACTATAACGCATACCCAGGAGTATAGGGATATGCTCTACCAGCAACTGTATGCTTTAAATGTTTTCGGCAGAATATATATAGCTACCGAAGGTATAAATGCGCAGATCAGTGTACCGCAGTCTTTTTTTGAGTCATTAAAATCTTATTTAAATTCCACGGAACAATTAAATAATCTCCGCCTTAATATTGCCGTGGATGATGATGGGAGATCTTTCTGGGTGCTTAAAATAAAGATCCGTGACAAGATAGTAGCGGATGGTATTACGGATCCTTCATTTAATATGGAGAACCGGGGTAAATACGTTGATGCCGCCCAATTTAATCAGTTAACAAATGATCCTGGTACGATCGTGGTGGATATGCGCAATCACTATGAGTACGAAGTGGGCCATTTTAAAAACGCGGTTGAAGTGCCCAGCGATACGTTTCGCCAGCAACTGCCTATGTCAGCAGAAATGCTGGACAACAATAAAACTTCCAATATAATTATGTACTGTACGGGCGGCATCCGGTGTGAAAAAGCAAGCGCTTATTTATTGCACAGAGGATTTAAGAACGTATTTCATCTGGAAGGAGGCATAATTAATTATGCGAATACGGTGAAAGAACAGGGACTGGAAAATAAATTTCAGGGAAAAAATTTTGTTTTCGACGACAGGCTGGGAGAGCGGATAAGTGAGGAAATCATTTCTGTCTGTCACCAGTGTGGACTTCCTGCAGACCGCCATACGAACTGTAAAAATCAGGCTTGTCATTTATTATTCATTCAGTGCAGTGCCTGTGCGGAAACCTACAATCGATGCTGCAGTGTCATGTGCAAGGAGGTAACAGGTCTTCCTGAAGACGAGCAGAAAGAGCTTCGTAAAGGGGTCCATAAAGACTCGATGATATTTAATAAATCCAGGCGAAAAAAAATGCTTAAATAAACCGGTAAGATCCTGACTTATTTAAGCAGATTAAGACTGGTTATTTAGCGTCCGTAGCCACTGGTGGTTGAAGAAACTGATCATATTCCGGTTTTAATGGATCAGGTCCATATTTATTTTCACCGGTAGTACCTGCAGTACAGGCTAATATTAAATTATAGATGGGCACCAGCACAAACCATCCGCTTTTATTTACATCATGCATTCTTCTTATTGCAACTCCAAGGGCAGGTAACAATACCGCCAAAGAATAAACTGTACTCAGGTAAATAAAATGCACTGCTGTTCCTAAATAACCGAGCAACAGGGAGATGATAATATTAAATAAAGTAAAATACCAGTATTCAGATCTGGATGCTCTTCCGGTAAAGACCGTGTATTTCTTTAAAACTTCCAGGTACCATTTCATACGTTTAATTTAAGGGTTAATGAAGGGGTTTTATTCTTAGAGGCACAACTTTAAAGAAGTTAATCCGCGTACTATAGCGTAATCACATTCAATCTACATAAATAAATGTATACTTCTAAAACTGGTAGATATAAACACTTAATTTACTGTCTCGTCCAGGGCGCTTACTACCCGTGCTGTAATTTCTTCCTGGCTTAATATCTGCGGTTTAAATGGCTGCCCGATCACTTTTTCATACAGTTCTATATAACGGCCTGATATGGTGTTGATCCACGCATCACCCATCTCTGGCACCTGCTGCCCTTCATGCCCCATAAAATTATTTTCGATCAGCCATTCCCGTACAAATTCTTTACTAAGTTGCAACTGGCGCTGGCCGGTACGCTGCCGTTCTTCAAAACCATCGGCATAAAAGTAACGGGAAGAATCCGGTGTATGAATCTCATCCATCAACACTATTTCTTCACCGTTTTTTCCGAATTCATACTTGGTATCCACTAATAGTAATCCGTTTTTGGCAGCAAGCTCTTTACCACGATCAAATAAATTTAACGCGTAAGCAGAAAGTATTTCCCAATCTTCCGCTGAGGCCAATCCACGCGCAATAATTTCTTCTTTGGAAATATCTTCATCATGGCCCTGGTAGGCCTTGGTAGATGGCGTAATGATGGGTGTTGGAAAACAATCATTTTCCTTTAATCCTTCCGGTAAAACCACTCCGCATAATAGTCTCGATCCGGATGAATACGTTCTCCACGCATGGCCGGTCAGATGGCCCCGCACGACCATTTCAATTTGGAAGGGTTCACATTTATTTCCAACAGATGCAGTAGGTGCCGGTGTACTTATCAGCCAGTTCGGACAAATATCTTTTGTTGCATCCAGCATGTAAGCGGCAATCTGATTAAGTACCTGGCCTTTGAAAGGAATAGTCCGGGGCAGAATGACATCGAATGCAGAAATACGGTCGGATGCGATCATCACCAACCATTTATCCTGTATAGTATATACATCTCTGACCTTCCCTTTATAGAATTTTGTCTGACCCGGAAACCTGTTCTCTTTCATGCCCCGAATATAAATGATAAATTTTTTCACGAGGTGTACAAAGTGTATTTTGCTCAGACATATTCCTAACAAAAACGCATCTATATGAAAATAGCAACCATTGACCTTTTTATTATTTTTGGTATTCTGCTGTTTTCTGTCTCCACTTTCGCTCAAAAAAAAACCATTAGCGGAAATGTCCGCAACATGGATTCAAAAGAATTTGTTCCTGCCGCAAGTGTGGAAATAAAAGGAAGTGCTTCCGG
>JAYUXA010000209.1:0-14183 GCA_043753245.1 Chitinophagaceae bacterium | reverse complement strand
TTGTGTAATCTTACGGAAATGCTCAGACTTCCATTTATCAAAAACATCTTCAGTATATTTCCTTTCAATAAAGGATTTATCTGATTCACGGATAACCTTATCGGCAAGATAGGTAATCAGAAGGGACTTGATTTCTTTAAGATCGTCCTCGTATTGATTATGGCTGAAAAGGTTCAATATTTCAAGTTGAGTGGTATTCAAGGCTGTCCCCATATTGCATTGATTTTATAATCTTTACCGATTAAATGTCTTTTATTAGGCGGGTATATAAATATCAAATACAACCCCCTCATTTAATTTTCCAGAAGCTGTGATAATGCCGTTGTGATTGTCAACAATTTTCTTAACAATAGCAAGTCCGATACCTGTTCCACTAAATTTATCCTTGGCATGCAGGCGTTGAAATACTTCAAATATCTTGTCTTTATATTGCGGGTCAAAACCAATGCCATTATCGGCAACACTGATGTGACAATATTTTTTACCGGAAATTAATTTTTGGTTTATATCCTGATTGCCTTCCACAATTTCATTTTTAATAATAATGCGCATCGGTCTTTCAGGAGAGGCAAATTTAAGAGAGTTGCCAATAAGGTTGTGCATCAACTGGCTAAACTGCGACGGATTGACGTGGGCATTGCATAACCCAATAGTTTCTATGGTGGCTTTTTTTTCATGCACCGTTTCTTCCAGTTCATTTATTACTTCCGCTATAATTTTACTCAGATCGACTTTTTCAAACCCGCTTTCACTATCGCCTGTGTGTGTGTATTCCAGCAGATCTTTAATTAGTGTTTGCATACGATTGGCTGCATCCTGCATACGGTGGAAATAATCCTTTCCTTTGTCTGATAATGTTTCCGATTCGTTTTCGATAATGCGGCCGGCCAAGATTTGAATTTTACGGAGCGGTTCCTGCAAGTCGTGACTTGACACATAAGCAAATGATTGCAACTTCATGTTTAATTTTTCAAGTTCTTCGTTTTTTTGCAAAAGAGAGTTATGAGAAACGTATAACTCGAGGGTGCGTTGTTGCACTTTATCCTCCAATTCTTTTGCCCGCAATTGCTGACTTTCCAGGTTTTTATTTTTTAAAATTACTTGCTCCGTCACTTCATAACCAAAAACCAAAATAGAAAAAATGTTTTTATTCTCATCATACATGGGCTGACAGCTGAAATTAAAATATCTTAGTTCAGGAACTAAATTTTCATCACGGGCCAGCGTAATAGGAATATCCACACCCACATAGGGCTCACCTGTGCTGTATACTTTATCTAGTAATTTATCAAATCCCTGCCCTTCCAATTCAGGTAAAGCGACCATTGCAGGTTTGCCCTGTATTTTGCGTCTGCCAAATAAAGCCTGATATTGATCATTGATCAATTGATATACGTGATCTGGTCCTGTGAGAGTAGCAATAAAACCAGGAGCGGTCATCAGCAGGTTCTGTACCATCAATGCTTGCGCTTCCATCTTTTTTCGGGCTATAACCTGTTCTGAAACATCGGTAGCGAAAACCATCACTCCGGTAACGATTCCATCATCTTCATGGTATGGCTGATACACGTAATTGAAATAAATGGTTTCCCTGCTTCCATCTTTACGATCGAAATAGATGGCTTCTTCAACACCCTGATGTGTAACACCGTTTTGGAAAACATCCGATAGAAATCCCTCAAAATCTTGCCCCTTTATTTCAGGCATAATTTGCGATAATGTTTTTCCAAGGGCTTCTTGTTCTACATTCCATAATGTAAGCATGGCCTCATTCGCTACTTGCACGATCATCTCCTTCCCTTTTAAAATTGCTATAGGGTAGGTTGCCTGCTGCACCAAATTGCGAAAACGCTGGTCGCTAGCCTTAGCTCTGCTTTCAGCTATATTTTTCTCCGTAACATCGTCAATAGCCAGCAGAATTAAATTTTTCCCTCCGTTTTCCGTTTGCATTTCCCGGCCATTTAACAGCATTACCCGCTTCCCGATGTTAGGAAAATTGAGTGTCACTTCAAAATCAGCAAACTTTTCTTTTTCATGAAGGATATTGTCAAGCAATGTTCGCAGTGCGGGAATATCCCATTGTCTGTTACCTAATTCATACATCAATTTGCCTTCTGTTTCGGCTTCATGTATCTGGAAGGTTTTATAAAAAGCGTGATTAGCCGATTTTATCCGTAAATTTTTATCCAGCACCACCAGTGGCTCACGCACGGTGGAAATAATTGTTTCGGCGTACTTCCTTGCTTCTGTTACCTGTTCGTTCAAGCCGATCAATTCCTGGTTGACTATCGTCAGCTCTTCATTGGTGCTTTGCAGTTCCTCCTTGCTGGTTTCCATTTCCTCGTTCAGGCTTTGCAATTCTTCGCTTCCACTTAACAGTTCTTCGTTTGCACTTTGCAATTCTTCGTTCACCGCTTCCTGATCTTCAGTAATGCTGCGCATGTCTTCGCGACTTTGCGCCAACTCCTTTTCTAAATGTGAAACCTGAGAAGTGAGACGTGAAAACTCTTCAGACACCTGGCGTGAGCCTTTCTTTTTTGGCGTCTCGCCTTTATTATTTACTATTTCACTTTTTACACCTTCATGAAACAACACGAGATAGTACGGCTCAATGGTCTCGGGCAATGGCATAGCTTCTATCGTAATATTACGAAAGCTTCCGTTTGCCTTCACTGCTATATTTTCCTTTATCACAAGACCTTTTTCTTTTTTAACCTTATGGAAAATATTGCGCAGCTCAAAACCCAAACCTTCTTTGGCCATCTTGAGTAAATTATGGCTGGGTTTACCCGGCGACTGCCCCAGGTAGTTCTCTGTGTTACCGCGAAAATGCACTATATCCATGGCCTCATTCACCACCACACTTGCGGGGGTGTATTGGCGAAGCATAATATCATCAGCCGTTTTTTGAAAGTCATTGCTTCCTATTCCCATAGCCCTGGACTCGGTATCCTTTTTAGCACGTATGTTTAAATCAGCCAAACCCTGTTCACTGGGTAGGCTGGCAGTATGCATATAGTTGCCCGGGGCATCTTTTCGGCAGAATATTTTATCTTGTTTTACAGCAATGCCAAAAAGTTCGGACACTTGGCTGATGGTTTCTGATTTGCCGAGCAATAAAAATCCGTTTTGATTTAGCGCATAATGAAAAGTAGTAAGTGCCTTTTTCTGCAAGTAAGGCTGCATATAAATAAGCACATTGCGGCAACTGATCAAATCTAGTTTGCCAAATGGCGGATCTTTTAAAAAATTATGGACGGCAAATACGCATATATCCCTGATGGATTTATTGACCTGATAATTACCATTGCTTTTGGTGAAAAATTCAAGCAGACGCTGGGGCGATAATCCCTCCACTTCGTTTTTAGAATAAATACCCGATCGCGCTTTTACTATGGCGGGTTCGCTAATGTCGGTAGCAAAGATTTGTATACGTTCCCGCTGCTCTTTCAGAAATTCTTTTAGGCACATAGCGATAGAATATACCTCTTGCCCGGTGCTGCATCCTGCTACCCAAATCCGAATAATGGCCCCTTCTATATTATTTTTTAAAAGCTGTGGGAAAACCGTTTCGAATAAATAATTAAAACTTTTGCTGTCCCGGAAAAAAGAAGTAACTGGTATTAAAAAATCCTGAAATAAAACGTCCTGCTCGTGTTTATTTTCTCTGAGCAGACTAAGATAACCTTCAGGTTCTTCCACTTTGTTCAGTGCCATTCTGCGAAGTATCCTTCTGCGGAGGGTAGTTTGTTTGTAGTACGCAAAATCAGTTCCCTTGCGCAAGCGGAGCAGCACGAGAATTTGGCGGAACGCCTCTTCGTTCTGCTGAGGAGTAGTTTCTTCAGCAGTGCCTTTTTTATTAATAATTTTAACTATTTCCAAAAGCTTTTGTGGAATTTGTTCAGGTGGAAGAATAAAATCAACCACCCCTGCCTGTACTGCGCTGTTCGGCATGCCTCCGTATGCTGCTGATTCCTCATCCTGCGCAAAGGTGATGCCTCCCTGTTCTTTAATGGCTCTTAACCCTTTAGTGCCATCACTGGCAGTGCCCGATAAAACCACTCCTATCGAATGAGACTGATGCACTTCAGCCAGGGAAGTGAAGAAAAGGTCCACCGGCAGGTTACGTTCATTTTTGTTGGTGGAGCGGGGAGTTAGTAGCAATACGCCATCATTTGCGACCATCATTTTGTTGGAGGGGAGAATATAAATATGATCGGGCTGAACTTTAATGTCATCGGTAATTTCCAATACGGGAATACTGGTAACCTTTTGCAACAACTCAGGCAACTGGCTTTGATGTTTGGGGTCTAAATGCTGTACCAGCACGAATGCCATACCGGAATCTTCGGGGATGGCTTTAAGGAGTTTTTTAAAAGCATCTAATCCACCGGCAGAAGCGCCAATGCCTACCACGGGAAAAGTATTAGCCGATTTAATAAGCTGCTCTTTCGGTACGGGGGAGGATGTGTCTTTTGGTTTTGTTTTATTTGATTTCATGCTTATAAGATTATGGCGTCAATACGAATTCCGTTCTCTTAGGTTGCAAAAGGCCTCCCTTCGCCGTTGTAGTTATGGCCTGGTGAATTATCTTTTTGAGTAAGGAGAATTTGTTGGGCTTAGAGATGTAATGGTGTGCGCCGTTTTTGTATAGCTGGTCTACAACGTCTTGTTGAAATGCGGTGGAATATACAATTACCGGAAGTTGCATTAGTTTTACGTCTCGCTTTATTTCAGATAAACATTGAAAGCCGCTTTTGCGGGGCATGTTGAGATCCAGGAAAAGCATGTCGGGCAGCTGATCTTTTTTTTGGTTAAGCAGTTGCATGAGCTGCTCGCCGTTGTGTACCATTGTAAGATTGAAGGATAATTTCAGTTCTTCTAATGCATCTTTAAAAATTAAACAGTCGTCCAAATCGTCATCGGCTAGAAATATATTTAAGGGAGACAAATTAGACATCGTTAAAGATAGACTAAGATTCAGCTAACAGTTTATTTAAATCGAATTTGGCTGAAAACCAGGCGAAATTGGCGCTTTTGGCTACATCTGGCACGTAACACAATTCAGTTTATATTATCTCTTCAAAGGCTTATATGACAATTCCGTATCACTGATTTCTATACGGCTGCCATTTAATATTGCTCTATCCACGAAAAATGTTTCTTATACACGATGTCTTTATGTTCCTGCGTGTATTGGAGAAATGCTTTAGCAATAATGGATAACTTTTTATTCTTTAACCATATCAGCCTCCAGTTTTCAATAAGCGGTAATCCTTTCACGGGAATGATTTTTATTTCCTTTTGTTTCAACTCGTTTTTAATGCTCAGCAGCGATTGAATGGAAAAACCCAGACCGGCCATCACAGCTTGTTTCACGGCCTCACTGGAGGTCAGCTCAAACCTTACTTTGGGAACGATATGCGCTTTCTGAAAATACCGCTGCATGGTAACCCTCGTTCCGGAACCTTCTTCCCGGTATATTAGCGGAACCTTATCAAAAACAGATTTGTCCATTTGTCTGGTAAATTTCATATCACTGTCTGCCGGACTGGTTAAAAAAAGTTTGTTGGGTAGTAATATTTCCTGTTGTATCGCTAATTTTTCAGGCAGCACAGATACCAGTGAAAAATCCACCTCGTTATTTTCGAGGCTCCCAATCACTTTGGCTTTATTGGTTACATCCATAATTAAATCTATACCGGGATTTGTTTTTAGAAACTCATTCAGGTAATAAGGCATCACATATTTACCGGTGGATGCCACAGAAATTTTTAGTTTCCCCGATAACATTCCTTTAAAGCTTTGGGTACGGTAATTAATATTGGCTACTTCCTGGATGATCCTGTCAGCAATCTGGTAAAGTTCATTGCCAAATTCAGTGACATACAATTTTCGGCCTATCACTTCGGTTAAAGGAATATCAAACTGGTTCTGCAGGTTTCTGAGCTGAATGGACACCGCAGGCTGTGTCATGTGCAATTCTTCGGAAGCCCTGGTGACACTGACATTTTCAACTACTGCCATGAAAACCTTCAACTGATGAAAAGTATAATCCATAAAAGATATTTATGTTTAGGATAATAAAGATAAATGAAAATATATGAATTTGTTAACCCAATTTTATCCTTATAAATTAACCCTCATGACAACAATCACGATAGCAAAAGGCGACGGCATCGGCCCCGAAATAATGGAAGCCACATTAAGAATTATGAAGGCCGCCGGGGCCGAACTGGACATGGAAGAAATTGAAATTGGAGAAAAAGTGTATCTCCGTGGCAACTCTGCCGGCATTGATCCTTCTGCATGGGAATCCTTAAGAAGAACGAAGGTGTTTTTAAAAGCACCAATCACCACTCCACAGGGAGGTGGCTTCAAAAGCCTCAATGTAACCACCCGCAAAGTGCTGGGTCTGTATGCCAATGTGAGGCCCTGCATATCCTATCATCCTTTTGTGCAAACAAAACACCCGGTGATGGATGTGGTGATCATAAGAGAAAATGAAGAAGACGTATATGCCGGTATTGAACACCGGCAAACAGATGAGGTTTTTCAATGCTTAAAATTGTTCTCCCGGCCCGGAACAGAAAAAATTATCCGGTATGCTTTTGAATATGCAAAAGCGTATAACCGCAAAAAAGTGACCTGTTTCACCAAGGACAATATTATGAAAATGACGGATGGATTGTTTCACAAGGTCTTTGATGAAGTGGGCAAAGAATATCCAGACCTGGAAAAAGAACATTGGATTGTGGATATAGGTGCGGCAAAGCTGGCAGATACTCCTGAAATTTTTGACGTCATTGTTATGCCGAACCTTTACGGGGATATTCTTAGTGATGTGGCAGCTCAGATAGCAGGCAGCGTCGGACTTGCAGGCAGTGCCAATATCGGCGATGGCTTCGCGATGTTTGAGGCTATCCACGGCTCTGCGCCCAGGATTGCAGGAAAGAATAAGGCGAACCCTTCCGGGTTATTGCTGGGGGCCGTGCAGATGCTCGTTCATATCGGTCAGAAAGAAGTAGCTGAGCTCATTGAGAACGCATGGCTAAAAACACTCGAAGACGGTGTACACACGTATGATATTTATAAGGAAAACCATTCTAAACAAAAACTAGGCACACAGGAATTTGCAGATGCCCTCATCGAAAGGCTGGGACAACGCCCATCCAGCCTGAAAATGGCTGATTATTCAAAATCAGTAGCTGATTTTAATATAAAAGTCACGCAGCAACCTCCGGCAATAAAGGAACTGGTAGGGGTAGATGTTTTTCTGAATGTCAGAAATGTTTCCGCGGAGGGAATTGCATCAGCACTCCAGCCAGTAAACAACGACACGCTTCAATTAACTATGATTACTAACCGGGGAACCAAAGTGTGGCCGAACGGCTTTCCGGAAACCTTTTGTACGGACCATTGGCGGTGTCGTTATAAAAACCCCCACAACAGCACCCTGATTTACCAGGATGTGATCCATCTGTTGTATTGTATCGACAAGACCGAATTCGACATCATCAAAACGGAAAACCTGTATATGTTCAATGGAGAGCCAGGTTATACAGCGGCTCAGGGTCAGTAATAAACACATTTTAAAAAATACCAAAATGGATATACAACTTATCAGCGGCGACTTTAAGATCACCGAAATAAAAGACCTCCTAGCTGCCCTGTTTAATGCCAAAATAGCTTTCCATGAAAATAAGATCAGGACTATTCATGAAACAGAGGAAGACATTAAACATTCAGAAAAGAGGATCAGGAAACTGCAGGAAACGTTTAGCAATACAATCAGACAGCTAAAAGAGAATGGACAAACGCACGCCGGCTTTAATGTGCATATCGAGATAACTACATTGGCAAAAACGGACACCGTAGTTATTTAGCCGGTACCATACTAACATCAAGTTGCCTGTAAGTTGGTTTAATTAAAAAATATGAAAGCAGGCAGTCTGTTCCAAAACAGGAAGGCATTACTGGTTACCAGGCATAGTAAAGAAAAAGTAATCAGTCCTTTGCTGATGCAGGAACTGGGGCTGGAGGTTACTATAGCCACCCGGATCGACACAGACCAATTTGGCACCTTTAGCGGGGAAGTAGAAAGACCCGACAACCAATACAATACTGCCAGGTTGAAGGTGATGAAAGCCTTTGAGTGGTATCCTGAAATGGAGATCGTCATTGCCAGCGAAGGCGCTTTTAATCCCCATCCGGACTGTCCTTTTATTCCCGTCAATACAGAGTTGGTGTTGCTCATTGATAAAAAGAACTTCCTGGAAGTAGCGGGCCGGTACCTGACCCTGGCTCCGGGTGTAAAAGAAGCCACAGTTTCTGATATGCAAAAAGCCCGGGAGTTCGCTGAAAATATCGGTTTTCCGGAATATGGGGTAATTCTTAAAGCGGGCAGAAACAACGATACGAATAAGCCGATTATTCTTAAGGAGGTAACCACATGGCCGGATCTGGAAGATGCACTCCGTCATTTATTTTCCTTGTCTATGGATGGGAGCGTCTCCATGCAGACCGATATGCGGGCGCATCGCAATCCCTTCCGTATGGAAAATATCAGGCAGGCTACCCTTGAGCTTATCAAAGTCATAAGATCTGTCTGCTCCCGGTGCAACACACCGGGATTTGATGTAAAAGAAGTGACGAGGGGCCTGCCTTGCAGCTTGTGCGGGGCCCCTACTAAAACGGTTTTGTCCTATATCTATGAATGTAAAAAATGCCAGCACAGAGAGGAAAGGTTTTTTCCTCATAATAAACAACAGGAAGACCCCGGTTTTTGTGACTGCTGTAATCCGTAAAATAATGGATATATTTAAAATTGAAACCGCAACTGATCTTTATATAGACTGGTGTTGTATGACAACGGCTTATCCATGAAAAAACAAGGATCCTTCTTTGCAATTTCGGATAGGCTTACAGGTAAATCAAATCGAAGTATAAAAAGTAAACATAAAGATGATAGATAAACCAGTGTCGTTGGTCAAATCGATTACAAAGCTGACTAAAATACTGATGCTTGACCGCAGGGATATTGCCGTCACATACATGTTTGTGATATTGGCCGGTATGGTGCAACTTTCCTTGCCACTCGGCATTCAATCCATTATTGGTTTTGTATTGGCGGGTACCATTTCCACCTCCATTATCGTACTGATCACCATGGTGGTATTTGGTGTATTCATTAATGGACTTTTACAGGTAAGACAACTGCAGATCATCGAAAAGGTAAAACAAAAACTTTTTGTAAGGTATTCGCTGGAATACAGCGACCGGTTACCCAAATTGAATATCGAAAAACTGGATAAGCAATACCTCCCGGAAATGGTGAACCGTTATTTTGACAGTGTCACCCTGCAAAAGGGGATTGATAAATTATTGATAGACCTGCCTGCGGCGATTATCCAGGTGGTGCTGGGTTTATTGCTACTGGCATTTTATCATCCGATTTTTATAGCATTTGGCCTGATGCTGATCGTTATTGTTGTAGCTATTATACGGTTTACTTCGCCACAGGGTCTTCAAACCGCTATGAAAGCAAGTACCTACAAGTATGGGGTGGCTGCCTGGTTGCAGGAGATCGCCAGAACGATCAAGTCATTCAAATATGCAAAGGGCACTTCCCTGCACATGCAAAAAACCGACCACCTGGTAGGCGAATACCTGGGGTCCATAACTAGTCACTTCAAGATCCTGTTGATCCAGTTCTGGAGCCTGATCTCTTTTAAAATAGTTATTACTGCCGCCATGCTGAGCATAGGCTCCTACCTGTTAGTGAACCAGCAAATAAATGTGGGTCAGTTTATTGCATCCGATATTGTGATCATTGCTATTATCGCTTCCATTGAAAAACTGATCACCAATTTAGATGCGGTCTATGATGCGTTGGTATCTGTGGAGAAATTAAGTTTGATCACGGAAGCCGATACTGAACAAAGTGGCAGTCAGCCCCTTCCCGTGAAAAACGAAGGGGTAGTTATCGCATTTCAGGACGTAAGTTTTGCGTATGCAGATAATGATCCTGTCCTGCAGCATATCAGTTTCAGTATAGATGCCGGGCAAATGGTGCAGTTGAAGGGAGTTTCCGGTGCGGGCAAATCCACTGTACTTCGTCTTTTAACCGGAGCATTTACGCATTATACAGGGAATATTTTACTGGAACAGATACCTATCGGCAATTATCAGGTGGACAGCCTGCGTAACAGTACCGGTATTTTACTTGGCAGCCAGGATATTTTTCAGGGAACCTTATTGGAAAATCTTACAATGGGAAACCAGGCTGTTGACCTGGAGAGTGTGGCCAGAATGGCAGCGATCACCGGCCTGAACTCTTTTGTACAATCCTGCAAAAATGGATTTGATACGGTACTGATGCCTGGAGGCAATAAACTGTCCAGCAATGTCCGAAAGAATATATTGCTGATCCGGGCCCTGGTCGGCGAACATCGCCTGCTGTTATTAGAAGAGCCTTTTAAACATTTGGAACATCCTTTTAAAGCAAACGTTATTGATTATATCAAAAATGACAAAACAGCAACGGTAATAATTACCTCTGCTGATGAAGGGCTGGAACAATATTGTGATAAAATAATACGGATGAGTAAAAATGGCGAAATAATTACCGATATACAAAATGGATAAACTACGGGTATGAGTCTTTATTTAAACACAGATACAGAATCAATAGCCGCTGGCAGCAACCTGACCTGCATAACAAAAATTTACAGGTTCGAACGTAAAAGCCGGATCAAAAGCTGGCTCTGGGGGGTTCTGTTGCTGTTGCTGTTTATTTTGTTGCTGCCCTGGACACAAAATATCCGGGCAAGGGGCATCGTCACAACTCTGCGGCAGGAACAACGCCCTCAGCAGGTTAATGCGATCATCGCCGGTGCCGCTGTAAAATGGTATGTAAAAGAAGGGGATTTTGTCAAAGCCGGTGATACCATATTACAAATCGGGGAAGTAAAGGTGGATTACTTCGATCCACAGTTACTTGAACGGACCCAGCAGCAAATAACCGCCAAGCAGCAGACCATGGAAGGCTATAAGAACAAAGCTGTTACTACTGTTGCGCAATCGCAGGCATTAGCGCAGGCACGTGAATTAAAACTACAGTCGATAGATAATAAGATATCCCAGCAACAACTGAAAGTGGCAACGGACCAGACCGACCTTATTGCCGCCAACAATGAGCTGGACGCCTACAAAAGACAAATTGAAGCTGCCCGGGTGATGCTGGACAGCGGCGCTATTTCACTGACCGAATTTGAAAAAAGAAAAATAAATTATCAAAACGGCCTGGCTAAAAGCAATAGCGCAAACAATAACCTGTTACAAAGCAGACAGGAGCTTACCAACTTGCGGATCGAGCAGCAATCCACGATACAGGATTATGCTGATAAAATTGCAAAGGCGCAGGGGGACCGGTTTTCCTCTTTATCGGACGCCGCCAGCACAGAGGCCGACGTATCCAAACTGCAAAACCAACTGGCTAATTATGATGCACGTAATAAGCTTTATTATATTACTGCATCCCAGAGTGGTCAGATAACAAAAGCAAAAAAGGCTGGTATCGGTGAATTTATTAAAGAAGGCGATATGATCGCGGAGATCGTGCCTGATCATATTCAGTATGCGGTGGAGTTGTTTGTCGAGCCTATGGATTTGCCGCTGGTCACCAAAGGACAAAAAGTTCGGTTTATATTTGATGGTTTTCCGGCGATCGTTTTCAGTGGGTGGCCAGGTGGAAGTTATGGTACATTCGGAGGAACGGTAGCTGCCGTTGAAACATCGGTGAGTCTAAATGGCAAATTCAGGGTATTGGTCATTGAAGATCCGGCGGAACGTAAATGGCCTCCACAGTTGCGTATAGGTGGCGGAGCCGATGGGATCGCCCTGTTGAAAGATGTCCGTATATATTATGAGCTGTGGCGAAACATCAACGGTTTTCCGCCGGAATATTACCAGCCCGTACCATCTAAAATCAAATAAAACAGGATAACCTGATGAACGGAATGATACGTGAGATTAAAGGTCGTTTTTCGATCAGTATCCTATCGGGTCTATTACTTATCGCTGTAGGCCATCCCATTAAGGCGCAGGATACTTCCGTGCTTACGCCAGATGCGTTCATTGCGCAGATCCGGAAGTATCACCCGGTGGTAAAGCAGGCAAATCTGATAACAGACAATGCCTCTGCGGAATTGTTAAGTGCAAGAGGCGGCTTTGATCCCGTCTTTGATTTAAGCAACAGCCAGAAATCACTCGATGGGGTTAATTATTATAACTATACCAATCCTGAACTGATGCTCCCTACACCTGTTGGTGTCAGGCTTAAGGCGGGATTTGAAAACAGTACCGGTCAGTTTATTAATC
Source organism: Chitinophagaceae bacterium (assembly GCA_043753245.1). Lineage (GTDB taxonomy): Bacteria > Bacteroidota > Bacteroidia > Chitinophagales > Chitinophagaceae > Flavitalea. The sequence goes on along the minus strand of JAYUXA010000209.1, from coordinate 1,802 downwards.
CAGAACAATCAACGGGAGTTACCAGTTACCTGGGTCTGGAATTGCCGGTATTAAATGGTCTGTTGCTCGATAAAAGAAGAGCGATTTTACAACAAGCAAAAATATACCTGCAGCAAAGTGAACAGGAACGTCAGCTAATGATCAATGATCTGCTGTTTGATGCATACACTACCTATTGGCAGTGGGCAGGAGCGTATCAGCTATTCCGCGTATACAACAGTTATCTTGAAGTGGCGGACAAAAGAACCCGGTTGGTGAGCCTTTCTTTTCGAAACGGCGACCGGGCGGCAGCGGATACCGTTGAAGCGTTTGCCCAACTGCAAAACTACCAGCTTCTCCAGGCGGATGCCCTGATGCAGCTGAATGATAAGGCCCTGGATCTGTCGCTCTACCTTTGGACTGCAGGAGGGAAACCCTACCTGCTGCCCTCCAACTATTCACCTGATACCAACCAGTTTACCGCCTCTTTACCTTTTCCGGATACCAGCAACCTGGCCGCCGAGGTAGCGATGAACCACCCGCTCTTAAGGACCAGTCAGTTTAAATTACAGGATCTGGAAGTGGAGCGAAGACTGAAATTCCAAAATCTTTTGCCTGTAGTGAACCTGCAGGCCAATTTATTAAGTAAGGAGTACTTTAGCTATAAAGCCCTCTCTGTTAATTACCTGGAGAATAATTATAAATTCGGGGTAAATATGAGGATCCCATTACTTTTCAGGCAAGGCCGTGGAGAGTATAAAAGTATAAAGATCAAAATAAAGGATGCCAATCTGGAACTGACTGATAAAATATGGCAGTTACAAACGAAGATCAGGCAGTACTATAACGAAGCATTTTTACTTCTTAATCAGATCCAGACCGCCAGGGCCATGCTCGGAAATTATACTTCTTTATTGAAAACAGAGGAGCTGAAATTTTCGCAGGGAGAAAGCTCTCTTTTCCTGATCAATAGCAGGGAAAACAAAACACTGGAAATGCAACAAAAGATAATTGAATTACAGGCGAAATATAAGAAAGCGGTGTATGCTATTCAATGGGCAGGCGGAATCATCCGCTAGCAGCTACACAACCGGATTCGCCTTCATTTACTTCCTGAGTTGCAAAAAAAGAGTGAACTGTAGTGGTCGTTCGTCCGGAAGGATAACCATTCGTTGCGTATTAATTTTTAGGACTTGTAAGTAATTTCACATAAATCCCTGTCTTACTAAAACACATTGCTGCACCTATTTTGACCAATTTACTGCTGGCTGTATATGAAAATTGATAGTATCATACTAAAAACAATTCAAGGGCAGATTGAAGTCAGCAGCCAGCGGGCTTTTGAAGATTTATACCGGATGTTTTTTCCTAGACTCTTTAATTTTGCCATGCTTTACGTGCACAGTAAACAGGCAGCAGAAGAAATTGTAAATGATGTAATGGTAAAGATCTGGGAAAAAAGAAGCACCATTAATACTATAGGAAATTTAGAAACGTATTTATTCGGAGCTGTACGGAATCATTCACTTAACTACCTCCAGAAATATTCTCATTATTATGTCACTATTGAATCGGAAACCGGAATTGCGGAAGTGGTGAACCTTAATAATCCGGAGCAGGAACTGGAATGGAAACAGATGAATTTCAAGCTGAATTTGGCTATAGATCAGTTGCCCGAACAGTGCCGCAGTGTGTTCAGACTGATTAAGGAAGAAGGCTTCAAATACAAACAGGTAGCCGAAATATTGAATATCTCCCCGCGTACGGTAGAAACTCAACTCTTCCGTGCTATTAAAAAATTAGCTGCTGTGGTGAGCCTTTTT
>JAYUXA010000208.1:0-6688 GCA_043753245.1 Chitinophagaceae bacterium | reverse complement strand
TATCAATAAGGACTGCATCTGGTTGCGTATTCTGAAGATAAACTACAGCAGCTTTTAAATTTTTAACATGGTCAAGTTGCATTTCTTTGCCATTCAGAATGATATTTAAAAGCAGGCACATATCGCCTTCGTCTTCAATGATTAAAATTTTTTTAACAGGGGTCTGGGTTAGAGAGCTGACTTTCATATATCGAAAATAAGGGAAAACACCAGTATACTGACTAAGCTGGACTCAGATGTTTTCAATTCCAGGAAAAAATCATACCTCCTGAACTATCAAATCGTGTTAAGATCAGCCCGTGAATTCGTTAATTGTTAGGCCAGGTATTATTAAATGGATTTGAATCAGGCAGGGTAAGATCGGGATCCACTGTTGCTTTCAATAACCTGCTTGTGGAGGGATAGGTAAACTGCCAGGTGCCACCATGTTGCCATATTTCGACAGGCAGATGAACCCTGCCGGTTTTGCCATTGCTCTCCTTTATTTCAATTGTGACCGGCATGACCAGTTTTTCCATATTTACTATAGTAATTACAGAACCGGAATCAACAGTATCATTACTATAAGTAACCGCTGTAACTCCAACATCGATTTTCCAGTTTTCAAGAAACCATCCTCTCCAGAACCAATCCAGTTTTTCTCCTGCATGGTTCTCTATGCAATGGAAGAAATCATATGGGGTAGGATGTTTAAAAGCCCATTGATGTACGTAATAACGAAAGGCACTGTCAAAACGCTCTTTTCCAAGTATATTTTCTCTCAGCAGTTGCAACCCGAATGCTGGTTTATAATAGCCTACGATACCTAGATTTGCAGGTTCAACCACATCAGGAACGGTAGAGATACTTTGAGAATGATCTCCAAAAAACGGATTAACCATTTTTGGGGCTACCATTGCCCGGTTATCTTTGTATTCGCCTTTATTGAAATCATCTTCCGCCAGCGAATTGATGAATGTATTAAAGCCCTCATCCATCCAGGTATATTTTCGCTCGTTGGTACCCACGATCATTGGAAACCAGTTGTGCCCGAACTCGTGCGAAGTAACTCCCCACAGGCTACTGGTTCTAGCCCTTGCGGAGCAAAATACAATACCCGGATATTCCATCCCTCCTACTATTCCGGCCACATTAGTGGCAACGGGATAGTTAAAAGAATATAAATACCTGGAATAAAATTCTATACTGCCTTTAACGTATTCGGTAGATCTGTTCCATGCGGAATTCGTAGCGGATTCAACGGGATAGGCAGACATCGCCAGTGCTTTTTTCTCACCTGGAAGATTAATTCTTGCGGCATCCCACACAAATGCGGAAGAGGTAGCCCAGGCCACATCGCGTGTATTTTTACACTTGAATTTCCAGATCAGTGTTTTTGTTTTGGTAGGTCTGCTGGAAGGCTCTGTCACTTCTTCCGCATTTCTGAGCATAACCGTTTTGTCACTTGCTTTTGCCTGGTTCCACCTTTGTATTTGTTTGGCAGTAAGCACTTCCTGAGGGTTGGTTAATTCACCTGATCCTACCACAATATGCGTAGAAGGCACTTCCACCTCATAATTAATATCTCCGTATTCCAGGTAAAATTCTCCCTGTCCCAGATAGGGCAAAGTGTTCCAGCCTTCCACATTATCGTATACGCACATTCTTGGAAACCACTGTGCAATTTCGTACACTATTCCATTGCCTGTTTGCAATTGGCCCATTCGGTCGGTACCGTATTCTGGGATAGTAAAAGAATAAGCTATTTTAAAAGAAACGTTTCCTCCATTGCCTTTTAATTCTCTGGGGAGCGTAATCTTCATACGGGTGTCGGAAATACTGTATATGGCAGTTGCTGCATCACCGTTGTTCACAATTTGAACAGATTGAATAGCGTATCCTCCATCAAATGCATCCCGGTTGGCCCATCTCCCACCAGAAATACTGGTGGTAGCAGTGCCTCTGGATGTTTTGCTGTAAATATTCTGGTCCATCTGAAGCCACACGAAGTCAAGACCCTGGGGACTATTATTCGTATACGTAATCTCCACAGTACCTTTCAGGCTATGAGCTGTATCGTTTAACGATGCGAAGATCCTGTAGTCGGCCTTGTTTTGCCAGTATTTCGGTCCCGGGCGGCCATCTGCGGTGCGTATCTCATCTCCGTACGAAGGATAGAATTGTGCAGCAAATGTTTCCTGCGGATTGAAATTAGAGACCTTTTGTGCCTGGGCAAAAGAAGAAATGATCACAAAGCTGCACGCGACAACAAATCTAAGAGTACCATTCATACCGGAAAATTATTTTGTGTATAGGGTGATAAAAACAAATTTAACGCATTCATCCGGAAGTGATTACCCATCGGATTCAATAACTTTGCCGTTTAAATAATAGTTATTATGTCTCAGCTAGAATCAACTCTCCGGACTGTACTGAATGGTCTTTTTGAAAGATATAAGGAGCGTGTACCGGATGTTTCGGGAATTTTCGATGCAATGATAAAAGAACAGGTGATTAATTCTGAGTCGGAAATAGAAAATGATCATATCGCTTTCAGGACGATCGGGGTAAAATTCCTGGGCATAGCATCCCTGGAAAAAATATTTCTGCATTATGGGTACCGGAAGATGGATTATTACCATTTTCCTGAAAAAAAACTGGATGCTTTTTGGTATGCGCCATCAGACTCAAAAGATCCGAGGATTTTTATTAGCGAATTACAGGTGAATGATCTCTCGCCTGAAACGCAGCACCTGATCAGAAATTATACGGATGAGGTCATTGCTGATCCGGTAGACCGGCTGGACCTCAACGATGCCAGCATGGTAGTAGCCTTTCTGCATAGTGGTTTATGGAGAATTCCAACCTGGAAAGATTACGAAACGCTTTCTGCCTCCAGTGAATATGCTGCATGGACGATATACAACCGGTATTATTTAAATCATTTTACCATAACTGTGCATAATTTAAAAAAAGAATATAGTACGATTGCTGCTTTTAATACTTTTCTGGAAAAAAATGGATTTATATTAAATGATGCCTCCGGTAAAATAAAGCAAAGCCCCGATGGAGGTCTTTTACAGAGTTCAACAGTTGCCCAGCTCATCAAAGCTGAATTTGCAGATGGTGACCAGCATATTATCCCGGGATCTTACGTGGAATTTGCAGAAAGAAAGGTGCTACCGGAATTTAACAGTTTGGATAGTTCTCAAATTAAAAGACAGCACAGAAGAGAAGGATTTGAAGCAGCTAATGCTGATAAGATATTCGAAAGTACCTACTCCGCCCAGACAAAAAGGATCAAAGAATAAAGTTTAATCACTATCAAAATCCTGCTGGCAGTAAATCATAAATGCGCTTCGTTATAAAGTGCATTTTATTATTCAGATCACTATCTATGTGGATAACTCAGTTTTTTACCCCTGTTTCAGTTTACGGGAGTGCTATTTTAACCACTTGTCTTTTCCGCTATCCACTATTTTTAATCGGAACGAACCTTAATCATAACAAAAATTTCGGCCCATTTTATTTTTTGGCACAATTCTTATTAATGTAGGGTATCCGCCTATGAAATTAACCAATCGGAATGCCGATAATTAATTTTAATTACCATAAAAACAATTAATTATGAAAAGAATTCTTTTAGCCGCAGGTTTAGGCCTTGGAGTGTTAACTTTTACAATGGCGGGTGCCACCAATCATTCCACTGCCCCGTTGAATCAAACTTTGAAGCTGGATACAGTGCCGTCTGATACCACTTCACCAACTCCAAAGCCTGATACAGCGAGCATCATCCTCCGTTAATTTTCAATAAATTAATATTAAAAGAGCCGGTTTTATTTGAACCGGCTCTTTTTTTGTGTTAAGTAAATCCTAACTCCTCAACGTTGCGTATATTTATGGCCCGGTTACAGCACAATTTCCGCTCAATAAATTAATTTATGAAACGTTTTCTTTTTATTCCAGTATTGCTATTATTATTGCAGACATGCGCTTTTTCACAAAAAAACAAAAATTGGGAAAAGGATTTCCGGGATACTTCGATCTCCAACATTCAACTACAGGATGAGCCACGGTTCATGATTAATATTCATGGAGGTTATGCCCTTGCACTGGGATCTACATTTAAATTTTATCCGGATGATGTTGAATCCATCACCATGCGCCTTATTGAAAACAATGCACCTACAAAAGAAACAAGGTATCGTGCTCCTACGAAAGGATTAGGTCAGGGATTAAGAGTAGGCGCAGGGATATCTTATATCATTAACGACTTTATTAACGTAGGACTGGATTTTGATTACTTTAGCAGCACCATCAGCAAAACACGTGATTCTTCGTACTATTCCATCCAGTCTGGCGGAGGGGTCGGTGCGGAATATTCTTACAAGGAGAAGTTAAAGATCAGCTATGATGCCACCTTACTTACGATCTCCCCCAACATCACCTTTAAGGCCATATCAAGACCTAAATGGTTTATATATAATAAAGTTGGATTGGTAGTAACCTTCAGGCCTAATAGTTTGCAAACCGAAACCACAAACGGGGTCTACAGTGCGGGTTGGCAGGGTGTATATACAGACTCTTCCACCACAAAGGAAAAAACGTATGACTGGGGCATCAGAAATCCCTCTATTGGTTTTATGGGAGGAATAGGCGCTCAGTTCAGAGTCTCCGAAAAAGTCAGGATATTCGGTGAGCTTCAATTTTCCCATATTGTGTTCGTAGTGAGAGAGAGAACATTGACCAGTTTCAAAGTCGAAGGTCAGGAAATAGTAAATACCCTGCCCATTATGGATAGAGAGCTTAAATTTGAAAAAAACCTTAGTTCCGAAGAATTGAATCCAAACCCAAATCTTCCTTCAAGAACCGTTATTCAACGTATCCCCATTACCTATGTAGGTGCGCAGATCGGCCTTTCCTACAGATTCTAAATTCAAATTCCACAGATATGCAACCCACAGACACTACCGCATTCAGAAATCCCAGAAAAAAGTCGGCCGGGTATATTATCGCGGGCACTGCGATTCTGCTGATCATTGCAGCAGCAATACTGGGCAACAATCTTTCTGGCACTAAAAAATCGGAAATAGCTCAACTGTCGGATAAATTAAATGAAGAGAGTCAGGTGCTAAAAAATGATGTGCTACTGCATGAGCATTTCCGAAAACTTCAGGATCTGGATGAGACCTATGCCACAATGGTGATGAACTCGGCTGTCCCTTCTGCACTGGATAGCCTGGATTCAGTGATACAATCCACAGAAAAGAAGATGAAGAATACCCTGACCAGTGTAAAAACCGAAGCTGCAACCTACAATGTATGGTCGAATGTAGTCATGTCGGACAGCATGGTTTCTTCATTCAGCAAAGCGTTGTCAAATAGAAAATATATGGCAACTATAAGAAGTGCCGTATCAGGTAAACCAATTGCAATAAACAGCGATGATAAGGAACTGATGCAACTGCAGTTTACCATGCAGGAAAAAGAAGAACAGATCATTTCGCTGGAGAAAGAGCTCCGCTCAAAAACTGCTGTTGCTGCTCCCCCTGCTACGGTTGTAGCACCAGTACCACAAATAAACAACACGGAGCTTCAAAAGAAAAATATAGCGCTTGAAGCCAGCTTAAAAGAAGAAGAACTCAGAAACACCGGATTACTCGATGTTACCCGCACACTCAGACAGGAAAATGAAAAACTTCTGGCAGACATAGGTAAGGTGAGGCGAAACAATACAGATGATGAGTCTTCGGCAACAGCTACCAGAACAAAAATAGTAAGTCTTCAGGATCAGGTCAATGACCTTAGCGCTGAACTGAATTTTGCTAAAATAGACTGTAATTTATCCAGAGCAGATTCAAAAAAAATAATATCTAATTCACGTCAGCGAAAGGAACTGCTGGCACAGGCACTTCAATCCCTTCAAACCTTGAACAAATCGGATAATGCTGCTGTACAAAGAAGGGCCAGAGAAAAGTTGTCGGAATTAAATCAGATCGCCTCCACAGTCAGGGACTAAAGGGTAAGTTCTAAACCTGTAGCTTCCAGCTTTTAAATCATTATGGTTATTGTAAATAATGATATGATCAGGCATAATACTGCTTATTTTTACGTTCCAACAGCCTGATTATGGTGCCATTCCTGCGTAAAGCCTACAATAGCTTTTTTACTGCTGAAAAATATCAAAAATTTCTGTCAGACCTCGATGCGCGTTATCCTGGTGCAATAACATTTAGAATAGCGGAAACACCCATTTTCATCCCAAAAGAGTTTGCTGCAAAAATGATGGAAGTCTGCGAACGAATAATTGACCTGATTCGGGATCCTGAATTCCGGACATGGACAAATGCGGCTGTTCCTTTGGAGGATAGTGTTGGGGGAGATTATGGATTTCCACAAACCATCGCTTTTGATTTTGGCATCTGCCAGGAGGAACAGGGAACGCTTGCGCCTCAGCTGATAGAAATGCAGGGTTTTCCCAGTCTATACGGATTTCAGGTCTATTACTCGGAACTGCTCAAACACCATTTTCCTGTTCCGGAAAACTTTAGTCAGTATTTAGGAGGCCTGGACAAAATCGAATTTGAGCATCTGTTCCGGGATACGCTTTTGGGAGATCTTGCACCTGAAAGTGTTATTCTTCTGGAGATCAAACCTGATGAACAGAAAACAAGAATAGATTTTTACTGCACCCGGGATATCACAGGCA
>JAYUXA010000207.1:0-3121 GCA_043753245.1 Chitinophagaceae bacterium | reverse complement strand
GAGTGTACTGGCTGCCAAAATCCAGTATTAAGATCTTTTCCATCATGGTGCCGCGAAGGTAAAGAAATAGGGGCAACCCCTTACAGGTCGGCCTGACGCACATTAATCCAGATATCTTTATTACGTCCTTTATCGTCCGTGCAGGAAATTTTTACTGGTCCCTCCCCGGCAACAAAGAAGACCGGGGCACCGGAAGTCCCTGTTTTGTAAAACTGATCGTTCACGTACCAGTACACCCTGCTCACATCATTGCCTGTACGGCAGAGGAGCTGCAGTGGTTCAGGATTTTTTTTGGTCAACAGATATTCCATCCCATTTTTCGGTGAAAGGATCAGGGGCTGGCCGTCATTGAAAATCCGTGGACATGCGGGATTATGGGGAGGTGGTTTTTCGTATATGATCCGGTGTTCGTCGTAATAGGCCTGCATTTCGGGTGGTATGATCTTATACAGTTTTTTCCGGTAGCCAGTCTCTGGGATACATGTTTTGCAATAAGTCCATTTCCCATCGGCGGAAACGGCCATCTCTTCCATATTGTTACATGGGATAGATACAGAAACCATAGGTATGAAATAATCACTCACCAAACCGGGACAATGTTCTCCCGGAGGCACGCCCGTTTCAGGACAAACCATCCGGATCTCACAGTCCTTCGGTTGAGTAAACCACTCCTCATCACTGTCGTAATCAATGCTGTTGAATATTTTAAACAACAATGGGGTTGCAATCTCCGCACCGCTTAATTCCGATACCCCCGCTCCCGAAAAGTTTCCTACCCAGATGCCCACCGTATATTTTTTATTATATCCGATGCTCCAGGCATCGCGGCGTCCATAGGAGGTTCCCGTTTTCCAGGCGATCTTAGGCATGTGCTCCGTACTCTGCCAGTTGAGCGGAAAATCGGGCCGGTTGATTTTGGAAAGTGTTTCATTGATCATAAAGGTTGCCGCAGGACTTAGCAACTGAAAAGCGTGTGAGGAAGTTTTTTCATTGGTAAAGGATGGTCGCGAATACACGCCACCATTAGCCAGGGCAGCATACAAACCGGTAAGCTCCATCAGCGACGCTCCGCAGCCTCCAAGGATCAGGGAAAGTCCAAGCTTTTTCTGATCTTTTTTTATCTGACTGAAATTGCATGCCCCAAGAGCAGAGATAAATTTATCCTTTCCAAGCATTTTTAACGATCTCACTGCCGGGATATTCAAGGAATGTTCCAGCGCATATTCCATGCTAACCTTCCCGTTAAATTGTTTATTAAAGTTTTCCGGCGAATACCCTCCATAGTTAGTCGCCACATCACTGAGCACCGATTTGGGGGTGATCAATCCCTGATCGATACACATCCCGTACATAAATGGCTTAAGCGTGCTGCCGGGCTGACGCACGGCCTTCACGCCATCTACTTGTCCTCCATCCGTTGTGTCGTAAAAATCGGCAGAGCCTATATAAGTAATTACTTTATGCGAAACATTTTCCAGTATAACGACGGCTGCATTATGGATATTCCTGTATTGTAAGGCTCTGGAATAATCCGCTACGATCTTTTCGCTCTGCAATTGAATATTGATGTTTATGGCTGTACGGATTAATGGCTGTCCGGTATGCCGCAGCGAATTCGCCAGATGTGGCGCCAGCCGGGGTACTGTTCCCCGGGTAGCGTTAAAAGGTTCGGTTAGCGCATCTTCAATTTGTTTCGGTGTAAATACTTTTTCCACAGCAAACCGTTTCAACCATCGGTTTCTTTCTTTGATTATAGCTTTGTTGTTTTTTCCCGGTACCAGTGAAGAAGGCCGGTTTGGTATGATACACAATGCAGTGATCTCCGCCAGCGACAAATGGTCCGGGTCTTTTTTGAAATACAGGAGCGATGCTGATTTTATCCCTTCAATATTACTTCCGTAAGGCAGCAGGTTGCAATAGAGCAGCAGGATCTCGTCCTTACTGTATTTCCATTCCAACTGGGCGGCACGAAAAATTTCTTTTAATTTATTGGTATAATTTCTCCGTTTTGGTTCCATTGCCCGCGCTACCTGCATGGTAATGGTGGAAGCTCCCGAAGTACGCTTTCCATAGATCAGGTTTTTTACAAAGGCCCGGGTAATCGCGAAGGGATTTATACCTGCATGGTAATAAAATAATTTATCTTCTTTTTCTATGATGGTACTTTTCATCAGCGGCGATAGTTCTTCCGGTGAAGTCTTCATCCGCCACTTATCATCTCTGGTGAGAAATGCATGGATCACATCACCTTTACTGTCGGTGATGATGGTAGAATATTCGATCTGATCAGGCAGGGGAAAGAACCTGTTCAATCCGGCTAATAAAACCAAAGCCAGAAAGAACGATATGATCACCACTTTAATCATGATTAACAAAGATATTCGTTTCATACAACCTTACATTTGTAGTACAACTCTTTTTTATGCGCCTGATCCCTGTCCTGCTAGCCGTTGTCTTGCTGAGTTCCTGCAACCGGGATTCAGTGAGTCTGGAGAAAACAAATGCAACAGGGGAAGTGCCGCAGCTCGGCAACCTTTCGTTTCGCTTTAATGCGTCTCTTTCACCGGATTCGCTGCTTAATAAATGGGATTCTGTAAATTATATTTCTTTTGAGCCCGCAATTCCAGGCCGCTTCAGATGGGAGCAACCTGATCTTCTGATATTTTCTCCTTCTGCTCCACTACCTCCGGCGACTTCATTTACGGCATCTTTTAAAACTGAACTTCTTCAGTACAGCAAATTTGGAAAAGTTAAGAACAACCCCATTCAGTTTTTCACTCCCAGCTTAACGATTGAGGATGTGAACGCTTCCTGGGTGCTTCCGGATGAACAGGGTGGTGTGGCAGTTCCCCGGATTGATGTTTTCTTTAATTATCCCGTTGTGCTCGCGGAGATTAAAAATAAAATGACAGTTCAGATAGACGGAAAGCTGATTCCGTATACTCTTCAGAGTTTGTCCGATAACAGCAGGATAACCCTGCGGCTGCAAGGCATCACACCAGAAGATAAAGACCTGGAAGCTGCTGTTGTAATTGCTAAAGGGCTGGTGCCTAAAGGAGGAAAGAATGCTGCAGAAGACGAGCTCAAAAATACCTGCAGGATCCCTTCCCCATTTAATTTA
>JAYUXA010000206.1:0-14193 GCA_043753245.1 Chitinophagaceae bacterium | reverse complement strand
GGTCGGACCTTTTCAATATGAGGACACCCACGGCATGGTCAATAATCTGATCCGTGGGTATGATGGATGGATATATGCCTGTCATGGATATGCGAATTCTTCAACGGTTGCAGGTAAGGACGGCGATTCGATCACGATGAATTCCGGGAATACCTTCCGCTTCAGAGAGGATGGTAGCCGGGTAGAAGCCACGACCTTTGGAAGAGTTAACCCGTTTGGATATTGTTATGATGACTGGGGGTATCTCTATTCACTGGATTGTCATACCAAGCCAGTATACCAGCTGATAAATGGGGCACAATATCCTTCGCAGGGTATTAAGGAACCTGCTATTGGCTGGGCCCCGGCCATGATGGATTATGAATTCGGTTCTACAGCCAATTCCGGGATGGTGTATTACACCGGTCAGCAATTCCCGGATGCGTTTAAGCATAATTTTTATTCCGGCAATGTCGTTACCTGCCGTATTAACCGCAATACCATGACGTTGCACGGATCTACTCCCGAAGCAAAACGGGAAGAGGATTTCCTGGTAAGTGAAGATCCCTGGTTTCGTCCGGTAGATATTAAAACCGGTCCAGATGGATCTATGTATGTAGCCGATTTTTACAACCGGATCATTGGGCATTATGAGGTGCCAAAAGAGAATCCTGAACGTGACCGCACCAGTGGACGTATCTGGAAAATCAGCTACACCGGAAATAAATCACCGGAAAAATATACTGCAAAGGACTGGTCTAAAAGCCCTCTGGAAGAGCTGATCAACGCATTGAACACCCCGCAGCTGAACACCCGGATGATGATCTCCAACCTGATATCGGATATTTATCCGAAGCAGGCTATAGAACCGGTCAAACAATTAATGCAGTCGGCCACCACTGGCAACAACTCCTTTGTTCAGGGTCTCTGGATATTATACCGGTTAAATGCACTGCCTGAGGATATGATCGCTAAAGCATTGAACCATCCGGATCCCATAGTTCAGGTTCATGGCTTGCGGGTAGTTGCGGAGCTGAAGACATTAAGTGCAGCACAGAAACTGCTAACGCTGAATTTATTAAACAATAAAGATGCACAGGTAAAACGTTTTGCCGCGGAAGCTCTGGGGCATTTTCCGGAATATGCACAACTCCAGCCTTTGCTGGATCTGTATAATGCTACAGAAGCAAGGGACACGCATTTACGGTATACCCTGATGGTAAGCATACGCAATCATTTGAAACAGGCATTCATTATGCAGCAGGTGGCTGCTAAAAAATGGAGTGAAGAGGACAGGAGTGCATTGTTCTTCGTGATGACCGAAATACCTACAAAAGAAGCAGCAGCATTTTCCTTTAATTATTTAAAATCGCATGAATTGCAGGGCCGGCAGCTGGAAAATAATTTAAAATACATCAGCCGTTATGGAACACCTGCGCAGGCCGATGAATTGATCTCGCTTACCCAGAAAAGAGTGGGAGCCGACACTGCCACGGAATATAAATTATTTAAATCAGTGAATGAAGGAATAGCAGAACGTGGTGGTAGCCAGTCTGCCAGATTCAAATTGTGGGATGCGCGCATGGATAAACTCGGCCTGAAGCCTTCCCAAACGGCTGCTACTCCTGTCACTGCAGGCATCAATAAGGAAGAAAGAAAGAAATTAATAAAAGAGAGAATGGCATCCTACGATCCTAAAGCGGTTACGGCAGAGCACGGTAAAGAAGTGTTCACCAAAAATTGCACGATGTGTCACCGCATTGGAAACAATGAAGGCGGCACCATTGCTCCACAACTTAGTGGTATCGGTACCTGGGGACAACGGGCACTGACCGAAAAAATATTAAATCCCAATGAGAGCATTTCCACCGCTTACCGTGTTTTCAATATTGCATTGAAAGACGGGAAGAAACTCTCCGGTTTATACCGGAGAGAGGAGGGAAAGGTACTGGTATTCGCTAATTTCGCAGGGCAGGAATTTACCGTACCTAAAGCTGATATTAAAGAAAGGGTAGCATCGGAATACACATTGATGCCGGACACTTTCAGAAATACGATTGCCAAAACAGATTTCGACGCACTGCTGAAATATTTGCTCAGCATCAAAGAAAAATAACGAAAAGCTTGACCGTGAAAAAATACGTTGGAATTTTATCTGCTGCAGTATATATTATTGCAGCATCCTGTAACACTGAACCGAAAAATCTCGATGTCCAGCAAAAAAACAGTAATCCTAAACTTGACAAAATTAAGTTACAGCCTGGTTTTAAAGCGGAACATTTATACAGTCCCTACGATAATAAGACAGGTTCATGGGTTTCCCTTGCATTTGATAACAAAGGAAGGCTGATCGCTTCTGATCAGTACGGTGCGCTATATCGTATGAACGTGCCTGTTATAGGAGTGGATTCTCCTGCAGGAAAAATTAAAATCGAAAAAATCGAATTCGATATCCGTAAAGCGGAAGGCGGTGACTCCGGTCAGGGCAAATTACAAATGGGGTATGCTCAGGGCCTGGTGTGGGCTTACAATAGTTTATTTGTGATCGTAAACCATAAAGGGGATTCCAATCTCCGAAGAACCAGTGGTTTTTATCGTTTACAGGATACTAACAACGACGATAAATTTGATAAGATCAGTCTGCTTACTACTCTGATCGGGGAAGAAGAGCACGGCCCGCACAGCATTAAACTTTCTCCGGATGGAAAATCTTTTTACATCATCGCGGGCAACAATACTAAACTCCCTCCTAAAATAAACAATTACACCATTCCTCCGATATGGAAACGCGATAATATTCTGGCAGACCGCTTTGAGCAGGATCTAAGAAATACCAGCGTTAATGGGTGGATCGCCAAAGTAGATACCTCCGGGAAAAACTGGGAGCTGGTCAGTGCAGGTTTAAGAAATCCATTTGACCTGGCGTTCAATGAAGCAGGGGATCTGTTTACCTACGATTCAGATATGGAATGGGATATTGGTATGCCCTGGTACAGACCTACCCGGATATGCCATGTGACCAGTGGGAGTGAATTCGGATTCAGAGATGGAAACGGCAAATGGTCGCCTTCCTACCTTGATAACCTTCCCCCCATTATCAACATAGGACAAGGATCCCCAACGAATTTAATTTCGCTTAAGGATGCCCGTTTCCCCCCTATCTTTAAAAATACGATCCTTGCTTCCGACTGGAGCTTTGGAATCATGTATGCCATTCATCTTACCTCCGATGGAGCTTCGTATAAAGTAAAAGCAGAAGAATTTTTATCAGGTGCTCCGCTTCCGTTGACAGATGGTGTGGTAGGGCCTGATGGGGCGTTGTATTTTCTTACAGGCGGACGTCGTCTCGAATCCGATCTGTACCGCGTATATTATAAAGATGGTAAGAATGATCTGGTGGCTGATCCCGAAAAGGTCCCGGAAATGAATGAGGCAACGAAATTAAGAAGACAGCTGGAACAGTTTCATGGTAAACCCGATCCACAGGCATTGGGTATTTCCTGGCCCAATTTAAAGAACAAAGACCGGTTTATAAGATATGCAGCACGTATGGCTATAGAGCACCAGCCCGTAGCGCAGTGGCAGGAGAAAGTTTTAACAGAAAAAGATCCGGTGATCCTCATCAATGGATTGGTGGCACTGGCACATCTCGGAAATAAAAGCTTAAAAACGCGGATTTTTGATATACTGATGAAGCTGGATTATTCCATCCTTTCGGAATCACTTCAGCTGGATTATTTGCGCACGGTAGAATTAACCTTGTCAAGGATGGGGCAGCCCAATCCAGGGCAAAATGAAAAACTTATTGCCTATTTAAGTCCGAAATACCCTGCTGCTACGAATGATCTGAATCGTGCACTTAGTAAAGTGCTGGTGTTTATAGAAGATCCGACTGTGGTGCAGAAAACATTGTCCATGATTGATTCTGCCAGAGATGACAGCACCGGTCAGGAAACACTTTCCAAGTCGTCTGATCTTATTCTTAGAAACCCGCAGTACGGGATGGATATCGCAAATATCCTGACCAGCATACCGCCGGCACAGCAGATCTATTATGCCATCGTGATCAGCGAAATAAAAAAAGGCTGGACACCGGAACTTAGAGAAAAATATTTCAAATGGTATTATAAGGCGTACGGGTTCAGAGGAGGAAGGCATTATGTAGGGCATCTTGATAAGGCTAAAGAGTCGGCATTAAAAAATGTCCCTAAAGAACTGTACAAACATTATGATACCATGTCTACCAACACTAAACAGGTTAGAGAAGTGATCGACTGGGTTAAAATAATGAGTAACGGAGGCCCGGGAAGACAATGGAATTTAGAGGCGGCGGCGGATTCTGTAAAAGAGTTATCCGGAAGGAATTTTAAGCAGGCGAAAAATATGTTTACCGCTGCGGCATGCATTAATTGCCATGCAGTGGGCGGTGAAGGTGGTGCTATCGGCCCCGACCTTACCCAACTGGGTACCCGCTTTTCTACCCGCGATATCCTGGAATCCATTATTGATCCCAGTAAAACCATTTCTGATCAATATGCCTCCACTGTATTTTCGCTTAAAGACGGCAATAGTGTAATGGGCAAACTGGTTAGAGATGATAAAAAAAGCTTTTTCATTTCTCAGAATCCATTTTCCCCGCAAACATTAAGGGAATTACGGAAAAAAGAGGTCTCTGCAACCAGGACGGCAGACGTATCACTGATGCCGCCACAGCTGATCAATCAATTGAATCCGGAAAGATTGCGCGATCTGATGGCGTACCTGATATCGGGAGGTAATGAAAATCATCCTGTTTTCGAAAAAAAAATTAATAAATTGAACAAATAACGCAATATGATTAAAATTATTTGCTATAAACTTTCGCTCCTTTTTTTAAGCATAGCCGCATTTACGAATACTTCCGAGGCACAGAAAAATACAGTCGGATTTAAAAAGCATGTCCTGTTTTCAAAGTTCGAAGAGTATGTTTCGGAAGGAGTAACAGTGGGCGATGTAAATAAAGACGGAAAAAAAGATGTCCTGGCAGGAACCTTCTGGTTTGAAGCTCCTTCGTGGAAAATGCATGAAATCGATGTTCCTGAAATACATTCTATCGGTGGGTATGGGAATTCCTTTCTCAATTTCAGCATGGATGTAAATCAGGATGGATGGGAAGATATGATCCGTATTGGCTTTCCGAGTAAAGAAGCCATGTGGTACGAAAATCCTAAAAATAAACCCGGTCACTGGAAGGGCAGGCTGGTTGCTCCGTCTGTCGGAAATGAATCTCCCACCTTCGTGGATATGGACGGGGATGGAAGGCTGGATCTGCTTTGCAACGACCCGCATACTAAAAAAGTTATCTGGGTTAGTCCTCCCACTACTAAAGGGGATACTGCATGGACCACCTATATCATCAGCAACGATTCTGCAGTGGGTACTTCCTTATTTGCCCATGGATTGGGATATGGTGACATCAATGGGGACGGAAGGAAAGACGTAATCGTGCGCGAAGGATGGTGGGAAGCACCTGAAGACCGGAAACAACCGGACTGGAAATATCATGTGGCCAATCTGGGTCCGGAGTGTTCACAAATGTATGTGATGGATCTGGATGCAGATGGCGACAGTGATGTTGTTTCAGCTTCTGCCCACAATTATGGCATGTGGTGGTACGAGCAGATCAAAGACGGCGACTCGGTAAGTTGGAAACAACATGAACTATTCAAAGAATTTAGTCAGTCTCATGGAATGGGATTGGCTGACATTAACAGGGACGGTCATCCCGATCTCATCACGGGAAAACGTTTCTGGGCCCACAATGGTAATGATCCCGGCGAACGGGAGCCCTCGGTTATTTACTGGTTTGAATACCATCCTGGTAAACAACCAACATGGATCCCTCATCTGATCGACAGTGAATCCGGTGTCGGTTTGCATGTGGAGATTGAAGATATGAATAAGGATAAATTACCGGACATCATCGTCAGTAATAAAAAAGGTGTTTTTGTTTTCGAACAGGTAAAAAACAAAGGTAAAATCAAGTAGTATGAATTTTGGTATCAACACATTTCTTTTTAAGTCTCCCTTCACCACTGAAAGCATTTCTTTATTTCCAAAATTTAAAAAATGGGGATTTGATTCCGTTGAAATAGCGCTGGAAGATGCTTCACATATTGATGCATCGGTGGTAAAAAAAGCATTGGCTGACAATGGCCTGATCTGCGGATCCATGTGCGGCGCTTTTGGGGAAGGAAGAGATCTCCGGGGATCTAAGCAGTATCAGCAGAATTCAATGGATTATATTAAAAGTGTCCTGGATGTGATGGCAGAATTGGGATCACCGGTACTTGCCGGTCCCCTCTATTCTTCAGTAGGAAGAGCAGAGGCCACAGCAGAGGATGAATATAAAAGACAATGGGAAACGGTGGTCGGTCACCTTAATACATTGGCAGAATATGCGCTTACCCTTAACAGTAAGCTGGCTATAGAACCGCTTAACAGGTATGAGACCGATTTCATCAACACCTGCGATCAGGCAATGAGGATGGTGAACGATGTGAACAGCGATGGCATTTCCGTACACCTGGATACCTACCACATGAACATTGAAGAAAAGGACCCTGCAAAAGCAATTTTAAATGCGGGCAGTAAGCTGGGACATTTTCACGCCTGCGGCACAGACCGTGGTACACCTGGTAATGATCATACCAACTGGAACAGTATTGTTGCTGCAATTAAAGAAATCGGATACGATGGAGGAGTAGTGATCGAATCGTTTACAACGGATGTTAAGGTGATTGCCAAGGCTGCTTCGATCTGGAGAAAGTTTGAACCTTCACAGGAAGATATTGCCATTAAAGGTGTTCAATTCCTGCATTCCCGTTTTAAATAGTATGTTAAGCAAAAGACAATACCGGAAAAGCAGACATCATTTACGTAAGGTATAACAGTCTTTAATAAAGTAGTTCTATTAATCAAGTCAAATCAACAGGTACATGAGCAGGAGTTACAGGATTTCTATATTGGTATTGGCATTATTTACGCTTCCCGTATTGGTTTCGGCGCAGGAAGGATATGCCATTAAGAGCGTACCGCTGAATAAGGTAAAGATCAATGATGCGTTCTGGTCTTCCTGGCTGGAAAGCCATCGAACGGGCACCATCCCGAATGCAATTACGCAGGTAAGAGATTCTACTTCCCGCATTTCAAATTTTGAAGTGGCTGCAGGAATCAAAAAAGGAAAATTCAACGGCCTTGTCTGGGATGATTCTGATGTATATAAAGTTATGGAGGGTATCGCATACTCCTTGCAAAACAAACCCGATGCAGAACTGGAAAAATTGATGGATTACTGGATCGACGTAATGGCGAAAGCCCAGCGTCCGGATGGTTACCTGGTTACTTTTTATATACTTGAAACTGCAGATGATGGTCTCGGTAAAAACCTCGGACGCTTTTCTGATATTGGCAGACATGAGATGTATGATGGCGGGCATCTGATAGAAGCAGCTGTGGCCTATTACCAGGCTACAGGGAAATCGAAATTCCTGGATGTGGCAAAAAAGCTGGCAGACAACTGGATTTCTCTTTTCGGTCCTGGCAAAAGACATTGGGCCGAAGGCCACCAGGAACCCGAACTGGCGTTGGTGAAGTTGTATTATACGACTAACGAAAAAAAATATCTGGATTTTGCCCATTGGCTCCTGGAAGAAAGAGGACATGGACATGAATTTGGACCGATGTGGGAAACTGGAAAACCCGCGAGCAACAGTAATATTATTACAGAAATACCGGTAAGGGATCTTAGGAATGCTTCCGGTCATGCAGTGCGTGAAATGTACATGTTTTCCGCTATGACGGATATTGTTGTGAATTTGAAAGACAGCACGTACATTCCGGCAATAAATAGTGTATGGGACGATGTTACCCTGCGTAATATGTATATTACCGGAGGCATCGGTTCAACGAGCAGGAATGAAGGTTTTTCAAAAGATTATGACCTTCCCAATAAAGAAGCTTATTGTGAAACCTGCGCATCCGTAGGAATGGTACTCTGGAGCAGCAGAATGAATCAGCTGTTCGGTGATGCAAAATATTCCAATGTAATGGAGCGTACGATGTACAATGCAGCACTGGCAGGAGTTTCTCTGGACGGAGTTAAGGTTAATTATACCAATCCCCTTGAGTCCGACGGCAACCATCATCGCGGAAAAGAATACGGTATTGCCTGCTGTCCAAGTAATATTGCGCGGTTTCTTCCATCCATTGGAAAATATGTTTACCTCACCAGCGAAAATAATCTGTACGTTAATTTATATGTGGGCAGCGAATCGACCATGAAAATGGGAGAAACGGATGTAACCGTCATCCAAAAAACAAATTATCCCTGGGATGGAAATGTGCGCATTGCTATTGATCCTGCCACTGCTATTGATGGGAACGTTTTACTCCGTATACCGGAATGGAATAAAAAATATACGGTTACCCTTAATGGAAAAGCCGTAAAGAAAACAATTGAAAAAGGCTACCTGGTAGTCCATAATAAATGGAAAAAAGGCGATGTGATTGCACTGAATTTTGCAATGCCGGTGGAGATGGTAGAGTCCGATTCGAACGTGGTGGCTAATAAGGGACTTCGCGCTGTACGCCGTGGCCCGCTTGTTTACTGTGTTGAACAGGCTGATAATAAAGGGATCGACCTCAGCAAAATAAGCCTGAACTCTAAAAATAAATTTACGGTGATAAATGGCCATGGTTTACTGAATGGAACTAAAAAACTTCAAACAACAGTAGGGAAAGATAAAATAACTTTTATACCTTACTACGCCTGGGATAACAGGGAACCCGGAAAGATGATCGTCTGGATAAAGTACACTAATTAATTATTTCAATTGCACTGCTCATGAACCCCAAACACCACTTGCTATCTTTGCTTTGTTTATCTGCCATAGTTACCGTTACCTCCTGCAGCCCGGGTGACACGGAAAAGAAGGGTGGGTTTACAGATACCCTTACGGACCAGCAGACCCATCTTACCGAAAATGCACTGAGGGGTATCACCGTTGCCGAAGGTTTACAGGTACAAAAAATGGCAGGTGAACCTATGCTTAAAAATCCCACCAATCTGGATGTGGATGACCGCGGCAGGATCTGGGTTACAGAAGCATACAATTATCGTCCTGAAGCAAACGGCAATGCGACCAATAAAGAAGGTGACCGCATTATGATCCTCGAAGACAAGGACGGTGATGGGATTGCAGAAACCAGCACCGTATTTTACCAGGGTCCTGAAATCAATTCTCCTTTGGGTATCTGTGTACTTGGCAAAAGGGTAATTGTTTCACAGAGCCCGTACGTATGGGCTTTTTATGATGACAATGGGGATGATAAAGCCGACAGAAAAGAAATAATGTTCCAGGGCATAAGTGGAGAGCAACATGATCACGGTATGCATGCGGTAACCTCGGGCCCCGATGGAAAATTGTATTTCAACTTTGGAAATGAAGGAAAGACACTGAGGGATAAAAATAATAAACCCGTACTGGACCAGGATGGCGATTCTATCTCCCCAAAAAAATATAAAATGGGTATGGTATTCAGATGTGATCCTGACGGGTCGCATGTAGAATGCCTTGGTAATAATTTCCGTAATAATTATGAAGTTGCCACAGACAGCTATGGCACCATGTGGCAAAGTGATAACGATGATGATGGAAACCGCGGTGTGCGCATTAATTACGTAATGGAGTATGGTAATTATGGATTTACCGATGAGATGACAGGCGCTTACTGGCCTGCTCCGCGCACCAATTGGGAAGATTCGATTCCTCAGCGCCACTGGCACCTGAATGATCCGGGGGTAGTTCCAAATTTATTACAGACCGGTGCAGGATCTCCAACCGGAATGATCGTGTATGAAGGAAACCTGCTTCCTGAAAAGTTTCAGAACCAGATGATCCATTGCGAACCGGGACATAATGTTGTCCGGTCCTATCCTGTAGAAAAGGAAGGGGCAGGATATACAGCTAAGATTGAAAATATATTAACTGGTGAGCACGACCAATGGTTTCGTCCGGTGGATGTTTGCGTTGCTCCCGATGGTTCTCTGGTCATTGCAGACTGGTACGATCCGGGAGTAGGTGGGCATGCAGCAGGTGACCAGCAGAAAGGACGCATCTATAGGGTAGCTCCAAAAGTTTCCGGATATAAGATGCCGAAATTTGATTATACCACAGTCAGGGGCGCAATAGAAGCGTTACAGAATCCAAATAAGGCAACTCAATTCAATGCCTGGCAGGCATTACATGCGATGGGACAACAGGCTGTTCCTGAATTGGAAGAAGTTTGGAAAAATGCTTCCAACCCCAGAATGAAGGCAAGGGCTTTTTGGGTACTTGTAAAATTGCCAGGAGGTGAAAAATATATTACCGATGCGATCAAACAGGACAATCCTGATTTAAGAATTGTGGGTATACGTGCAGCAAGACAATTAAATGCAAATGTTATTGGTGTGGTGCAGCAGCTTGCAGAAGATAAGGATCCGCAGGTACGCAGAGAATGTGTACTTGCACTGCATCATAATAAAGCTGCTGAGGCCGCAGCCCTATGGACTGCCCTGGCTACCAAATACGATGGCAAAGACAGATGGTATCTGGAAGCATTGGGTATAGGAGCAGCGGATCAATGGGATAAATTCTTTGATGAGTTTGTAGCAAACGTAAAAGATCCGTTGAAGAATGGCGCTACCCGCGACATTGTATGGCGGGCACGTACAGGCAAAACACTTCCCCTGTTACAGAAACTTGCCAGCGATTCGTCTGTAGACTGGAAATCCCGTCAGCGTTATTTCCGTGCTTTTGATTTCAATCCGGGAAAAAATAAATCGGGAATATTGATCCAGATGATCGCCAGCAATACAGCAAATAATGCTGATCTCAATGCATTGTTGCTTCATCATCTCGATCCTACGGAAGTAAAGAATTCGGCTGTTGCCACTAAGGCATTGAAAACGGTGCTTACCGGAGTTTATGGAACACCGCCTTACCTGCAGCTGGTAACTCAGTATCAACTGAAAGGAGAAAGTTCAAAACTACTGGCCCTTGCGCTCGATAAGAAAGGAGAAGATATTGGTATTGACGCACTTCGTCTATACCTTCAGTTTGGTAACGGACCGCAGCTAACCAGGATCTTAAAAAGTAAGGACACGGCGATGGTTGCAAAGCTTATTCCAACATTGGGTAAAATAGGAGTCACCCCAACAATTGATATGTTGCAGGACATGATCATCTCCCGCTCTTATCCTAATTCCTTACGGTTAATGGCTGCGGATAACATGGCAAAAAGTTACGGCGGGGAAGACAGGGCAGCGGAACTCTTACAGGCCAAAAGTATTCCTGAAAATATGAAAGTGCCGACCATTGATGGCTTTAAAGGCGGCCCCCGTTCAGGAATGCTTAAAAGGGCGCTAACGTTCCTGCCCGGTGCAGAAACAAAAGTGAGCGAAACAAAAAATAGTACGGCAAATGAAATTATAGCAGTAAAGGCTGAAGCTAGTAATGGACAGCGGATATTCAGACAAAACTGTTCGATCTGTCACCAAGTGAAGGGAGAAGGGAAAGATTTTGGTCCTAAACTGACAGAGATCGGAGATAAGCTTCCTAAAGAGGCTTTGTTCGCTGCAATTATCAATCCGTCTAAAGGGGTTAGTTTCGGCTACGAAACTTCAGAGATTACTATGAAGGACGGGTCGAAAATGGAAGGTATCATATCGAGTAAAACAGAAAATGATATCGACCTGAAACTTCCCGGAGGAACAATCATTAAAATTAAAAGATCGGATGTGAAATCCACATCAACGATTGAAAAATCAATGATGCCCGACCTGCATGAAACGATGAGCAAGCAGGAACTGGCTGATCTGCTGGAATACCTTTCATTGTTGAAAAAAGCATAAGTTTAATAAAATATAGGTATGCGCAATTTATTATTTGTATTGCTGGCAGTGTTGTTTGTGTCTTCCTGTTCATCACAGAACCTGGGATCGAAGAGCAAGAATAAAAAAGTAGTATTTATTCCAGGTCATGATAGTCACGGAGTGGGCGAACATGAACATCTAGGTGGTTGTATACTGCTTGCAAAACTGTTAAATGAGAATATTCCCGGTGTAACTGCTGTAGTTACTGAACAGGGATGGCCTGCAGACACCACCATATTGGACGATGCAGATGCTATCGTAATGTATAGCGATGGTGGAGGTGGACATATGGCTGTTCCCCATCTTGCCCACCTCGACAGACTGATGGACAAAGGTGTTGGTTTATTGAATCTGCATTATGCGGTAGAAGTGGAAAAAGGAGTTGCCGGCGATTATTTTAAAAAATGGGTAGGTGGATATTTTGAATCCTACTGGTCTGTTAATCCTTTCTGGACGGCTAAATATGAAAGCCTTCCGGTCCATCCCAGCACCAATGGGGTAAAACCATTTGAAACCAGGGATGAATGGTATTACCACATGCGTTTTGTTGAAAATAACAAAAATCTGATCCCGATATTAAAACTGTTACCTCCGGCGTCCTCTCTCGATAGAAAAGACGGAACACATGAAAATAATCCTGATGTTCGTGCTGCCGTACTGGACAGAAAAGAGCCCCAGGTAATGGCTTGGGCATTCACCCGTCCGAACCAGGGAAGAGGGTTTGGTATTACCGGAGCACATACACATGATAACTGGATGAACGATGATTTTCGGAAACTGGTGTTGAATTCCATCCTCTGGACTGCAAAAATAAACGTTCCGGCAAATGGAGTACCATCTCCAACGCCTACTAAGGTGCAACTGGATGCACTTTGCAAAGATCCGAATAACAGAAGATAGGTTTTAGCATCCTTTTAAGATATTGACCACTGCTTTAATGCCCTGTAAGTCGTCTAACTGATGTCTTACGGGGCATTTTTAATATAATTAAATAGAGTTTATGAAAAACAAATGGATTGCAGGAATAGTTGCTGTCGGTGTGTTCGCTTTTGCCGGTTGTCAGAAAGATCCGTTAAAAAGTCTCACAGCCAGTGAATCGAGAATATACATTACCAACCATGATTCAACGGCAGTATTTTCTTCGTTTAAAACATTCAGTGTGGCCGATTCGGCGGGAGTGATCGAAAACAACCAGGGCAAGGGTAAAGAGCTGACAGATTATGATGCAGGGGTAATAGCGGCCTTGAAATCTGCTTTGGTAAAACAGGGCTTTACAGAAGTAGAACGAACAGCTTCTCCGGATCTGGGTATTACGGTTTCCCGGGTATACAGCAATTATACGGGCGTGATCACTTATCCTTCTTACTGGAATAATTACGGGAATTTTTATGATCCGTTTTACTGGGGGTATGGTGGGTATAGTTATTTCGATCCTTATTATTATGGTCCATCTTTTTACGATGTGTACCAGGTTACACAGGGTGCACTGACCATTGATATGCTGGATCTCAAAAATGCCAAAGGTGGAAACACGATAAGGCCGTTGTGGAGTGCGCTGGCGCGGGGAACAGGCGTATTTGATTCCAGAAATATTGCGCAAATGCTCAGCGCATTTTTTAATCAGTCACCTTATCTGTTAACAAATTAATGTATTAATTATGAAAAAGATATTCATTTATATATCGGTTTTTATTGCCGTGGTGGCGGTATGTTCCACCACTGCCACTGCCCAGGAAGGCGTGCGGATGCGGCTTGGATATAATACAGGAATGCCTGTAGGGTCATTCAGGGATTTTATGGGTAAGAATTCATTCAGAGGATATAATGGCGAAATAAGCTTTCCATTGAATGAGCAATTAAGAATAGGCTTAGGCGTTCAATCCAACGATTATTATGAAAAATTTCCTAGAGCGGTATATGATACCAAAGACGGAATGGTTTCGGCAGTGGTCACTAATTCCATACTGACTACCCCTATATTGGTAAAAGCGAATTATGATTTAAATAAAAAATCTGTTGTAAGGCCGTATGTGGGGCTGGGAGCAGGTTTCAACCTGATTACGTACAGACATTATCTGGGTGAATTTGCTGAAAATAAATCAGCATTTAAACCAGCTGTTTCAGCAGAAGCGGGAGTAAACATTCCTTTTAATAAAAACACCCGTGCTGCTGGAATTAACGCAGGTGCCCATTTCAATTACATGCCTTTTAACTATAAGGGTATAAATAATTTAAACAACTGGGGCCTTCATCTGGGC
>JAYUXA010000205.1:0-14238 GCA_043753245.1 Chitinophagaceae bacterium | reverse complement strand
GCTGGCTGCATCCGCCCATTTCTGTAATGTTTCCTGATCCCAGCCTCTCCAGGAATGAAAAGAAATCGCACCTATGTACTGCCGGGCTTCAGGATCATTTAAAGCAGGGTAAATAAAAGTGTATGAATTGGCATCTGAATTATCTCCCAGCAAAAGTTTGGTTTTCAAACCTCTCGATACAAAGTAAGCTCCAAGACCTTTTATGAGATCAGCATGCTCCCCGGCGGTCTGCCGCACATTTATTCCCAGATCAGATTCATTAAAAGAAAAGTAAGCGGTCTCTGTACCATAATGTGTTTTCAGATAGATCAGATAATCTGCGATAGACTTATATATTTCCGGCATCATGGATTTATTAAGTGGATTTCCCCAAATCCCATTGGCGTCCGGTTTATCATTCATAGGTCCCTCTACCGCCCATCCCGGAGGAAACCATGCAGATACGATTACGGGCATATTCATTTTACCCAATCGCTGCGCCATTAGCATAGACTTCAAAACATAATCTTCCATTTTTCCACTGTCTGCCGCTGTGGTAGGGTCAATTTCTAAATTAGTATGCCATTGTCTCCAGGGCATTTCTACTCTTCCCCAGGCAACCCTTAAATTTTTCAAACAATAATCAATTACCTGCTGATCTGTCTGCTGGGCAGCCTTCGAACGTTGAAGCCTGAAATTTCCTCCTAACCCTGCAAAAGGACGTCCCTTTACGGCATCATTCAATTGGATTTCCGCAGCAGTCTGGTCTGTTATTCCAGAGACCGATACTACAAAACTTTTCTCAGCGGTCTGGCCTTTTCTTAGGGAACCAATAGATAGCGGAAGATAGATCTGCAAATAGTCTTTTTGCGCCTTATTATCCTGAACCAGGATAGATAATGTATCTTTTGCAACGATACTGAATTTTTGCTTTTTGGATATATAGCTTACTTTATTTGCAAGGGTTTGTTTAAAACCGGGTTCCGGAGAAATGACTTCAGCAGACTGCTTGTTTTTAAATACAGGCGGACTGTTTCGATAGATGGAATTTGGTAACCGTACCCCCAGGTAAATTCCTGTTGCATCCATATTTTGTACTGCTTCATATTTTATAGTGATCACTGCGGAACCCTGGCCGCTGTCTTTAACCGTTTCAGTAAATTGAATGCCCGCTACAGTGGTAGTGACAATTTGTGTATTGGCCTCTCTTTTAAACAGTGGCTGCTGGCGTTCTTTGCCGGTCGACTTAACATCAGAAAAACGATTCATCACATTCAGACTGGTAGCAAATTCCATCAGTTGACCTTTAATGCGTATTCCGGTGAGGTTGCCCCACGGCATCAATTCGGCCTGAGCGTACATGCTGGCAGTAGGCAGTATCAAAAAGCTCAATAGATAAAGGAAGAATTTTAAGCCTGCAGTGTATTTGTTCGTATTATTCACAGCTGAGTATTTAGTTGAGTTTATATTCAGTAACGTTTTATTAGCAGCCGTTGCCCGGATGCTCTATTAAGTTTGCTTTTCCCAATCATATACTTTGTATTCCCTTTTAATAGTTCCGTCTCTGAAAAGATCTAACACGGAATATCCCGAAGTAGTCTGGTGAAATGTTGAATTGCTCCACCAGTTACCTGATACTGCGCCACTGCCCATATACTGGATATTATCATAATTAACATGATCCATAAGATGAAGGTGTCCGCTGATGCAGCCTTTTATGTTTGTGTGTTTTCGAAAAAGCTTTTGAATGTTTATTGAATCTCCATGCATCAGGCTCGCGCCGATTTTCCAGGTATTTTCTTCGCATTTAGCAAACTCAAAAACGGATGAGGACAGCAGGGGAATGTGAGATGCAATTAAAACTGGTGTTGATGAGGGAATCTGCCGCAACAGGTTGGTCAGCCATTCCATTTGTTCTGTATCAATTGCCGCTGTATATCCTTTATTGCCATCCTGCTGGGTGCTATCCAGAAAAATAAAGTGCCATCCTGCTTTGCTAAAACTATAATATCTTCCCGGCAGGCCCAGTTCCTGCTGCATCCATACTTTCCCAAAAAGAGGATCATTGGAATGTTGTTCGTTCCACCAGATGTCGTGGTTACCGATGCAATAGTGAATGGGAACAGTTACTCCTGCAATAATTGTTTTCCATAATGCCCATTGGTCCATGACTGGTTGTTTTTCTTCTTTCATGGCATCCATAATTACATCTCCGGTATGAAAAATTACATCTGGTCGTTCCTGCCCGGAAATACTGGCCAGCATACTGCCTGTATGTTGTTTACTTTTTTCATTAAATACATGCGAGTCTGTAATTTGAACAATACGGAATGCTTGCTTATCCAATATAACCGGTTGGGTGGCGGTAGCCAATAATTGTTTCGGAATTAAAATGGAACCTCCCACTGATAGTACGGCATTTTTGAAAAAGGAACGCCTGGACCGGTTATTTGAAAAAGAAAGGGGCATATCATTTTTTTGTCAAGATACTTAAAGCAGATGACTTTTATATGGTGCAATTGCACACACCTTAAGGGATTTAGGCTGGTTTAAAAGAGTTTAGCTACCTTACAAAAACAGGTAATTAAATCCGTATTTTAGTATGGGCAATTCAGAAGTGTATTTTTGAATATACACCTTGTACTATAAACCGGATCATCGTTCCATACGGAACCAGGAAATTTATTTTTGACGATTAATCATTTAAAATTGGAGCATGAACATTACACTCAAACAGGCAGAAGCCGCGATTGCTGCCGCACAGAAGAAGGCCATTGAAATTAAAACATTAATGAACATTGCCCTTGTCGATTCCGGAACCAATCTTATTGCGTTTGCACATATGGACAATGCATGGCTTGGTTCTATTGATATCGCACAGAAAAAAGCCCGTACTGCCCGGTATTTTAATATGCCTACCGGAGAGATCGGTAAACTATCACAACCCGGTGGATCTCTCTATAATATTGAGCATTCTAACGGAGGGCTGATCACGTTCCCCGGAGGTCTTGTCATCAGGAATGCTGCAGGAGAAATTATCGGTGCTATTGGCGTTTCCGGTGACTCTGTTGAGAATGATCAGATGGTAGCGCAAGCTGGTGTGGATGCAGTAAAATAACCCTTAAACTATTCAAATATGTGTACCAATCATGGAGTCGCTTACATAAAACCCGGTGTGGTGGAAGTAAGAGAAATAGATTATCCCAGGCTTGCTCTTGGCAACCGTAAATGTGAACATGGGGTAATACTCAAAATTGTTTCTACAAACATCTGCGGAAGCGACCAGCATATGGTTCGTGGCCGCACTACTGCCCAGGAAGGGCTGGTGTTAGGGCATGAAATTACGGGACTGGTCATCGAGTCAGGCAGGGATGTGGAATTTATCCGTGTGGGTGATCTTGTATCTGTCCCATTTAATATTGCATGCGGGCGTTGCCGCAATTGTAAAGCCGGACAAACAGGTATTTGCCTGAATGTTAATCCATCCAGACCAGGTGCTGCTTATGGCTATGTGGATATGGGTGGCTGGGTGGGTGGACAAGCAGAATATGTGATGATCCCATACGCAGATTTCAACCTGCTAAAATTTCCGGATAGCGATCATGCTATGTCCAAAATTAAAGATCTGACCTTGTTGTCTGATATCTTTCCAACTGGATTTCATGGTGCGGTTACCGCGGGGGTGGGTCCTGGAAGTATCGTATATATTGCCGGTGCCGGACCAGTTGGACTGGCTTGCGCAGCCTCCTGTCATTTACTTGGTGCCGCAGTAGTTATAGTAGGAGATATGATTGAGGAAAGGCTGGCCCAGGCAAAAAGTTTTGGATGCGAAACCATCGACCTTAAATCAGATGCTACCCTTGCCGATATGATTGCAGCAATAGTGGGTATACCAGAAGTGGATTGTGCCGTGGACTGTGTCGGATTTGAAGCGAAAGGGCACGGTCACGATAGCCATACCGAGCAGCCGGCTACCGTATTGAATGCTATTATGGACATCACCAGAGCAGGAGGACAGTTGGGTATACCTGGACTTTATGTCACCGGCGATCCGGGTGCAGTAGATGCCGCAGCTAAAAAAGGGAGTCTTAGTATCCGTATTGGTTTAGGTTGGGCAAAATCACATTCCATACATACCGGCCAATGTCCGGTTATGAAATACCACCGGCAGTTGATGAACGCTATCTTATACGACAAAATAAAAATTGCTGATGCCGTTAATGTAGAAGTGATTTCTTTAAAAGATGCTCCGAAAGGATATCATGATTTTGATAAGGGAGCAGCAAAGAAATTTGTTATTGATCCCCACGGAATGATAGCAAATTAATTTACTGTTTCAACACCACATTCGTTAAAGGGCCTCCGGTAAAATTCCGAAGGCCTTTTTTGGTAATGTCTTTTTAATAAAACCATATTACTTTTCGGGATAACAAATAAATCTCCTTTTTTATACTCCTTCTGTAGTTCCGTTGATAGTGTTTATTAATGTATCTTGACGCATGCCGGAAGCGTCCTTTCGCTATTTTATGCTAAATAAGATTCATGGGATGGAATCGCAGTTTGTTAGCGATCGCCCCGCTTTATTGCTTGGTGATGTGGCGTTTGATTTTCCTCCGGGCACTCATGCAATAGGAAGGCTGGATAAAAATTCGGAAGGAATACTGTTGCTTACCACCAATAAAAAAATCACGTCTCTTCTCTTTAAAAGCAAAATTCCGCACAAAAGAAATTATCTCGTCCATGTAAAAGACCAGGTAAAGGAAGAAAACTTAAAGCGCCTGCAAAACGGAGTCTCTATTCGTATTGCTGGAGGCGAATACTATCTCACTCCTTCGTGTGATGTACGGATCGTGAAAAAACCGGAAGACCTTTTCGCGTTGCCTTTCTTATTCAATGAATATGGGGATACTACCTGGCTTTCGGTGACGCTTACCGAGGGTAAATACCACCAGGTCCGCAAGATGGTGTTTGCTGTTGGACACCGGTGCCGCAGGCTTATCCGCCTTTCCATCGAAGACCTGTTATTAGGTGACCTGCAACCCGGGTGCGTTAAGGAATTTTCAGAGCAGGATTTTTTTCGGTTATTAAAACTGGATCGCTCTTCTCTGATCACCAAAAATCAATTTCCGGAAATATATGAAACAGGAAACGGAACGTTCCCTGCATCATAATTGCACAGATAAAATACCACGATTATGATTTTTCCAGATGGGTGATCGGTTATATGAAACCGTTATTTTATAAATGGGGTGGATACTGATACCAGGAAGAAAGTCTTATCACTAACCAGCCCTTTTGCATCCTGGTATTTTGGAGCATACATACTACCAAGACGAAAGTCTTATGGCCGTTCAGGCAGGGAAATGCGGTCCCGTTATGAAAAATACTTTAAAAGGAACAGTGTTTAAGGGAATCTATTATATATTCGGATGTCCGCAGATAAAAGCGGATCAATCTTAATCAATGGCCGACAAGCAAAAAGTAGCAACTATCAGAGATGGGTGGAAAGTACTGATCGCAGGACTTTGTATCAATCTTACAATCGGCATGCTGTATTCCTGGAGCGTCATCAAAAAGGCCCTGGTGGAAGAGTGGGGGTGGACCAACAGCGATGCCTCTTTACCATATACCACTGCAATAGTAGTCTGGGCCATAGCACTGCTGTTTGCAGGCCGCCTGCAAGACCGTATCGGACCAAGGAAAGTGATCACCCTTGGCGTGGTACTTGGTGCAACCGGATTAATGCTTTCAGGGCTGATCCATAATGTATTTCCACTGATGGTCACCTTTGGGGTATTGGCAGGAACAGGGATAGGCTTTGCCTATTCTTCCGTGACGCCCCCTGTATTAAAATGGTTTCATCCATCCAAAAAAGGGATGGTAACCGGTATTGTGGTGAGCGGGTTAGGAGTGGCATCTATTTATATCGCTCCTCTGACTACTCATCTTTTGCACAGCTATGGTATCTCAGGGGCATTTGTGATATTGGGAGGGTTTATGCTGGTGGTGGGTCTGCCAATTGCCCAACTTATTAATAATCCTCCTGCAGATTATGTTCCGCCACAGCCATCTAATGGGATACCGGTAAATCCGGCTACTTCTGTACAAGGGATCAATGCAGGATGGAAACAAATGATCCGGACCCGTCAGTTTTATTTTTTATGGATCATGTTCGCTTTTGCTTCTTCCGCAGGATTGATGATTATCGGCAATCTTGCAACCATAGCGAAGTCGCAGGCAGGGATGGAAAAGGGATTTTATCTGGTTGCAATTCTTGCCTTATTCAATGCCGCAGGCCGGCTGGCTGCAGGATGGCTCTCTGATAAAATCGGAAGGCCATATACGTTTGTAATTGTTTTTGCCCTGCAGGGAATAAACATGCTGTTGTTTGCAGGCTACCACACCGAATTATCCATGACGGTAGGAACAGCTCTTGCAGGTATTGGTTACGGAGCACTTCTTAGTCTATTTCCATCCATCATTGCGGATTATTATGGATTGAAGAATTTTGGCGGTAATTACGGAATATTATATACGGCCTGGGGAGTAAGCGGTACTATCGGGCCGATCATTGCGGGATATGTTGTGGATAAAACAGGTACTTACGATCAGGCTTACCTGATCTCCGCCGTTTTGCTTGCTGTTGCATTTATCCTTGCGCTAATGATTAAACCGGTAACAGCTCTGCCGTTAAAAACAGTGAGCGAACCCGCCTGATCACCATGCCATTGCGGATGGTTCATTTGTTGATCAGTGAATAGTGCAACAATCGGTAATAAAAGTATGATCAACTGTGTGTAAGCGGTCAAATACTTATTTGCCAGTCCAGAAATCAACTACCATTGCCTTATCAAGATGCGGCTTGAGCACTTCCACAAATGCTTTATGGTCGGGATGAACAAGATAGATTTCCCGGTTCTTTTCGCTGCTAAAAGTAACCAGGAAGCAATGGGTAAATCCATCGTTTAAGTTTTCAGGACTGTTGTTAAGGCCCCATTCAAATCCTTTCACTTCTTTCACTTTTTTTGGAAGCTGCCGGAATGCGTTCTCTACTTTTTTAATATCTTCCGGAGAACTGTCACTTTTAAATTTAAACAGCACCACATGCCGTAGCACGGATCCTGGTTCCTGTTTCTGAGCTTTTGCACCTGATAGTATACCCATAATTAAAAGAAATAAAAGGATTCGTTTCATTGATCCAAGATAATTAATATTTATGTACTTTCCAGTAATGAACATCGAGCAGTTCCGTGAGTATTGTCTGAGCTTTGAAGAGGTGACGGAAGTTTTTCCTTTTGGTCCGGGTACACTAGTATACAAGGTAAAAGGAAAAATTTTTGCACTTACGGACATTGATAATTTTACCAGCATTAATCTTAAATGTAATCCTGAACTGGTCATAGAGCTGAGGGAAAGATATGCAGCTGTCTTACCCGGATATCATATGAATAAGGTGCACTGGAATACGATCCTGATGGACAACACTATCAGTGACCACCTGATCAGAGAATGGATTAATCATTCTTATCAATTGGTTAAACCAACCCGCCAATAAAGCCATTCCGGTTGTACCTTGATACTCAGTTGACTACATACACACCGATTGCAAATTAATACACTTCCAACTATTGGCCGGCAAGTAGGCAGCTGGCACGATATTATAAGAACAATGTAAAAGTATTCTGATATAATATGGCAAAATTTTTTGATAAAGCGATACTGCGAAAGATTCCAAAAATGCTGTTGGCTACCTTTAAAGGCTTTTCAAACGATAATGGTTTGAAATTGAGCGCTTCACTTGCCTATTATACCTTATTCTCTCTAGGACCTCTTTTGCTGCTATTGCTTTCCCTTGTCACTATCTTTTATGGCGGGGAAGCTGCATCAGTACAGGTAAAGGTTTTTTCTCAGATGAATAATCTATTAGGTAGTTCGGCTGCAAAACAGATACAGGAGATCATTACTAACCTTCAGTTTTCAGATGAAACCAATTTTGCGCTCGCTATTAGTATAATAACGCTACTAATAGGTGCGACCAGCCTGTTCATCGAGATCCAGGATTCTTTAAATATGATCTGGAAATTAAAAGCCAAGCCTAAAAAAGGATGGCTCGCTTTTCTTAAAAACAGGTTGCTTTCTTCTTCCATGATCATCTCTATCGGATTTTTATTGATCGTT
This sequence comes from Chitinophagaceae bacterium, assembly GCA_043753245.1. GTDB lineage: Bacteria > Bacteroidota > Bacteroidia > Chitinophagales > Chitinophagaceae > Flavitalea. The sequence goes on along the minus strand of JAYUXA010000205.1, from coordinate 6,081 downwards.
ACCCTGCTTGTTAACGGCGTAATAGCCGTATTAATGGGGCGGCTGGAACAGTATTTCGGTCCGAAAACTGCTTTATTAATGGTAGGAATCAATATTGTGATCACATTCCTGGTGATCTCCGTATTGTTTGCCATCATTTTTAAATTTCTTCCCGATGCGAAGATTCAATGGAAGCATGTGCGCACCGGTGCCGTTTTCACGGCTATATTATTTATGATAGGCCGCTATCTTATTGGATTATATATTGAGAAAACCGGAACGGAATCCACCTATGGGGCAGCAGGTTCTATTGTGATCTTGCTGATCTGGATCTATTACAGTGCGGCGATTTTGTATCTGGGAGCAGAATTTACCCAGGTTTATACAGATGCCCTGGGAGGCCATATAGAACCGGCGGAGTATGCAGTACACGTGGAACAAACAGAAGTGGAAAGAGATGTCCGGACACTGCCTCAACAACACAAAGACATTGATCCTAAGTGATCTTCATAGCGATGCTGCTCTTTATTCCATCATGGCAATGTCCTATAAACTGTTCAGCGATCCGCTGCATCTGGCGGGCCTCGAGCGGTTTTGTAATAAACCCTGCATTAAACTGCATAGCAAAAAGGCGGTCATGCTCCATGGAAGAAGTGGTAAATAATACAACCGGAATATGTTCAAAACGCTTCATTTGCCTTATCCTCTGAAGCGTTTCCTTCCCATTCAGCTTTGGCATATTCACATCTAATATGATCAGGCAGGGATTAGGATCACGCAACGACAGTTGAGTAAGAAAATCAATGGCTTTGCTGCCGTCTTTTACAGTCACTAACTCAATATTGGTGGCAGTGTCCATGAATGCCTGCTCTACAAAGCGCAGATCATCGATATCATCATCAGCGTAAATTACTAAATGTTTAGAACTAGTTGTCTGGGTCATTTTCAATCTTTAATTCCTGCTTTACCTGATTATTGAGATGAACGTTTTTCCCAGTGGCCAGCCTGATCCTTCACAGGCACTCTGAAGAAATCCAAAGATGGGGATCATCTCCCTGATTCCCTATCCTGCAATCTCGGTTAATTAAATTTTATGAAAGTTTTTTTTTGCCACAATTTTTACAGTTGGTCTCTTAAACCTGGTTAAATAAATTGAATTCTGTGACATATGCCATTTTTCCCCCAGCACTGAAAAGGACCTGCCATCAGCAAGTCCTTTTGTAGATAAGAGCGTAATATGATTAATATTAGTAGCGGTAAAGATCGCTTTTGAACGGACCTTCTTTGGGTATTCCGAGATAATCTGACTGTTGGGTAGTCAGTTCTTCCAGCACCACACCAATTTTTGCCAGATGCAATCTCGCCACCTTTTCATCAAGGTGTTTCGGCAACACATAAACCTTATTTTCGTAACGGTCTGTATGACTCCAGAGTTCCAGCTGTGCCAGTACCTGGTTAGTGAATGAATTGCTCATTACAAAACTTGGGTGCCCTGTAGCGCAGCCCAGATTCACCAGCCTGCCTTCGGCAAGAATGATCACATCCTTACCTTCGATATTGTAAAGGTCTACCTGCGGTTTGATAGTATCCTTGGTATGGCCGTAATTCGTATTGATCCAGGCAATGTCTATTTCAATATCGAAGTGACCAATATTACAAACGATGGCCTTGTCCTTCATTGATCTGAAATGTTTTTCAGTGATCAGATCGCGGCAGCCAGATGCCGTAACCACAATATCTGCTTCTTTCACGGCGTCGATCATTTTCTTTACTTCAAATCCATCCATAGCGGCCTGCAATGCGCAGATCGGATCGATCTCGGTTACAATTACCCGGCATCCTGCCCCCTGCAAAGAAGCTGCGGAACCTTTACCTACATCTCCATAACCACCCACAACGGCAACTTTACCTGCAAGCATCACATCTGTGGCGCGACGGATAGAATCTACCAGACTTTCTTTACACCCATATTTATTATCAAACTTCGATTTGGTAACCGAATCATTTACATTGATTGCCGGTACTGGAAGAGTTCCCTGCGCCATTCTTTCATATAATCTGTGTACTCCGGTAGTAGTTTCTTCGCTTAATCCACGCAGGTGCTGCACCAATTCGGGATACTGGTCAAACACCATATTGGTAAGATCTCCACCATCATCCAGGATCATATTCAGAGGGCGGTCTGCCGCTCCAAAGAACAAAGTCTGCTCGATACACCAGTCTGCCTCTTCCTGTGACTGCCCCTTCCAGGCAAATACTCCGATGCCTTCTGCCGCTATCGCCGCAGCTGCATGGTCTTGCGTAGAGAAGATATTGCAGGAGCTCCACTTCACTTCCGCCCCCAGAGAGATCAGGGTTTCAATCAGCACGGCAGTTTGAATGGTCATATGAAGACAGCCGGCTATACGGGCACCCGCAAGTGGCTGTGATGGTCCATATTCAGATCTAAGTGACATCAGGCCGGGCATCTCTGCTTCAGCAAGGCGAATTTCTTTTCTTCCCCATGCAGCCAGCTTTATATCAGCCACTTTGTACGGTAACTTAAAGTCGATTTTCGTCTTTTCGATTGTTTGCATTTATGTGATTTTAGTTGGTAAAGGTAATAATTTTAGTAAATCTGCGACCACTTTGTCTATCGGTAAGGTAACAACTGAAGCATCGAAATTGTTCCAGTCAATAAACCGGAACGATTCTATGGTACCTGTTTTTTGATATAGTTCCATCTGCTGATCATCAAAATCAAAAATTTTAGTACGGATGGTACAGCTGATGGATTCAAGTGCATGGACTATATAGTAAATAGAAAGTATCTGATCGGAAGGGTTAAAAGCACTCATCTGAAAAAAATCGGTGGTATAAAGATGTTCGCCAACGGCTATATCAAGATTCATTTCTTCCCTAAATTCTCTTTTCAGGCATTCACGGGTTCCTTCTCCGAACTCCAGACCTCCGCCTGGAAATTTAGTATAATAATTACCGCGAATGTATTCATCACTAACCAGTACCTGATGATGGCTGTTCATTAATATTCCGTATACCCGCACGCTGATCATACGTTTAAAATATTTTCTTTCTCAGAAATGACCACCCTATGATCAGGGAGATCACCAGGGACAGAAATACCGGAATATAGAATGCGTAAGGCGAATTCGCATAGGGGATAGGAACGTTCATACCGTATATGCTGGCTACCAGCACAGGGAAGGTCAATACGATCGTGATCACTGACAATCGTTTGAGCACTTCATTCTGGTTATTGGCAATAATACTGGCATACGCGTCCAGGGTGCTGCTCAATATATTCGTATAAATATTTGCCATTTCAAGCCCCTGTGAATTATCAACGATCAGATCATGCAATATTTCTTTTTCATCTTCATTCAATCCCAGAAAATTAGTGCGTTCGATTTTCATAAGCAGCATTTCATTCGACCGCAGGGCGGTAACAAAATACACCAGACTTTTTTGTATCCGCATCAGCTGAAGTAATTGTTCATTCCTGTTAGCTGCATAGAGTTTTTGTTCCAGCACATTTCTGCGGACATTGATCTCCTTAAGCAACTCCATGAAAGCCTGGGTTATTTTCTCCACTATTTTCAGCACCATCATATTCTTTTTATCCGGATGGCGGTTCTGAAAAGTATTAAGGAATTTTTTTATAGCGCCATTGTCGAATGAATTGACCGTGACGATCTGATTATGGGTAAGAATAATACAGATCGGGATAGTAATATAATAGGCATCGCTTTCATTAAAGGAATTGTTCTCCGTTGGTGTTTTAATAACGATCAGCTTCACATTGTCGTCTTCTTCAAAACGGCTGCGTTCATCGATATCCAGTGAGTCTGTCAAAAAATCGAGCGGAATGTCCAGTGCAGTGGAAAGTTCCGAAAACTCTTCCTGCTTCAGGGGAGGAATAATATTAACCCATGCGCCATTTTCCGGTTGCGTAATAGCAATGGTCTGATGGTTAATATTTTTAAAGTATTGTATCATGGGCGGCGCAAAGATAGGCAGGTTAACAGTTATTGCAGAACACTTAACTTAACGGTTCCTTCAAACACTCGCTCTGCTGGTCCGGAGAGCCAGATATTCTGGTAAGATCCGTCGCCATGACGTTCATATTCAACATTCAGTTTGCCACCTCTGGTATGGACCACCACATCGTTAAACCCGTTTTCATTGTGATAACTGGCTATGGCGGCAGCGGTTACTCCTGTGCCGCAGGATAAGGTTTCATCTTCTACACCCCGTTCATAGGTTCTGACAAATATTTCGTCATCGCCTACCTGTTCTACAAAATTCACATTAATGCCTTCCTTAAAAAAACGATCGCTGTCGCGGATAGCTTTTCCGTTTTTAAAAACGTCCAGTTGAGCTACCTTATGCACCATTTTCACATAATGGGGCGAGCCGGTGTCCACGGTCACGTCTCCGTTCATTTTCTTTACTTCGGGTACATCACTCATTTTAAGGCTTACGGTGCCATCGAGGTCTATCTCTGCCTCATGGTCGCCATCCATGGCCTTAAAATGATAAGTGCCTTTGTGAATACCTATATGGTAGGCAAACTTTACAAGGCATCGTCCACCATTGCCGCACATGGAGCCTTCTTTTCCATCGGCGTTAAAATATTTCATTTCAAAGTCGTACCCCTCTGCAGTATTAAGGAGCATCAGACCGTCGGAGCCTATGCCAAATCTACGGTCGCAGAGAAAAAGAATTTGTTTGGCTGACAGGTTAGCGTGCTCACCGTTTCTATTGTCCAGGATGATAAAGTCATTACCGGTTCCCTGGTATTTGTAAAAATGAATGTCCATAAATGTTATGCAAAGCTACAATGGGAAATGGATTATTCATGACTTTTTGAAGGTATTAACACTATGATGAAATAGATAATCCAGGGTACAGGTAGGGGGCAGAATGGCGGTCCCGGATACAAAACGCGTAAAGGCAAGATAAAAACAGGAGCCAATTCTGAAGGCAGAATAGCGGTACTTGGATACGAAACTGCGATCCCGGTAATCAGGCAGCTTCCACCTTTGCGGTAACATAGTGATACTGTAATGGAGGTTTACCGCTTTGTAGACCTCTCTCTGTTGTGCAGGAGCTTACTATCTTATTAGTGTAACATGCCGGTGCCTCTGGCACATATTCCGGATGTTGACGTCTTCTTTTTGCCCACTTATTGGTATAAAATTCAGTGCCGCTAACCTTGCGTTTTCCTTAGGTAAATATGCAATCAGGTGGTGGCCGAAACTGTTCATCAGCTGATCGTTTGGCTTACTAGTCTAAAATGCGGTGCCGCTAACCTGATCAAGGGTCTTAGTGATTAGCTTTTCAATGGTTTGTGCAGCATTGGAAGAAAATTCCATAGTTGCGCGGTTGGCCACGACGGCATTAAGGGACAGGCAATGGTGACCAAGCAAGCGCCCCAGGCCGTAGATAGCGGAGGTCTCCATTTCAAAATTGGCGATCCGGTGATATCCCAGATTGAATCCGGAGAGCCTGGAAACCAGATCGGGATAGGCAAGACCCAGACGCAGCACCCGGCCCTGAGGACCATAGAAGCCTGGGCAGGAGACAGTAATGCCATGGTGAAAACCTTCCACAAAATGTTTTATTAGAAAGGAAGAGCCTCCGGTGATATAAGGTTGGGAAAGCTGTGTCTGGGTGATAAAAGCCTGAAGAATCTGTTGTTCATCGGGATTGTGCTGGTGGTGGTAGAAATGCAGGAGGTTGTCTATACCAAGGCCATGGGTAGATGCAACCAGCGCATCTACGGGAATATCGTTTTGCAGGGATCCGCAGGTGCCCAGACGGATGATCTTCAGACTGGTAAGCTGTGGAAGAACAGTGCGGCTTTCAAAGTCGATGTTTACAAGGGCATCCAGTTCATTTAGTACGATGTCAATATTGTCGGTGCCTATACCGGAGGAGATGACGCTGATTCTTTTTGTCCCGATGAAGCCGGTATGGGTAATAAATTCACGGTGAGCGCTTTTAAATTCGATGCTGTCAAAATACTTACTTACTGCGCCTACCCGTCCCGGATCGCCTACCGTGAAGATGGTGGTGGCCAGTTCTTCCGGTTTCAGATCG
>JAYUXA010000204.1:0-6740 GCA_043753245.1 Chitinophagaceae bacterium | reverse complement strand
CGATGTATACTTTTTCCTGGTTTCTTAATGCAGTATTTGGAGGAAAGGTTCCAATGATAAGATACTGCCATTTTTTTTCAGGATCGAAAAGAAGGAGATGAGGATGTTCTTCCCTATTGCTACTCACGGAGATCAGTTTATCTGTAAATGATTCCAGATGATATCGTATACATCTGTTGCCAGTAACTGCTCCTTACTGATGGGCTGGCCGGTGATTATTACCGGATGAAACGATTTATCTGCGATGAGATTTCCGTGCGATCCTTTGACCAATTTTGCATTTAATGGGATCACGTCCATTACATACCTCAGGCCTGCTTTTTTCCGCAGTAATTTATAACCTGCCCTGAGTTTAGAAGTCATGAACAATTCAACAGGATCGTAACCGGGTTTTTTATGAATATCCACTGCGCGTGCATAGTCTGGTGCTACCGCATCATCCAGCCAGAAGTAATAGGTAAACCAACTGTCTTGATCAGCAATGGCCACAAAATCACCCGACCGTTCATTATTAATATGATATTGGTGCTGCTCTTCTTTATCCAGCACAACCTCAACACCGGGAATAGAACTGATCAATTTTTTTACTTTATCCAGTACAGCAGGATCGTTAACATAAACATGCGCAATCTGGTGATCTGCTACCGCGAACGCTTTCGATGCGCCGGCATCCAGCAGTTCCAGACCTCTTTCGATCCTGATTCCCAGAAGATCATTTTCACGCAGCACGCGGTTGATATGCACGGGATTGCTCACTTTATTGATTCCATATTCGGATAATAAAATAATAGCGGCCCCGGTGGAGGAATAATAGCTGACAAGGTCTTCCACAATTTTATCAATTTCCTTCAGGTGTATGCTGATAAAATCCAAATCGGGACCATATTTCTGAAGGCAATAATCCAGGTGTGGAAGATAGATCAATGTTAAGGTCGGATCGTATTTTTTATCCGTGTAAACAGCTGCATCTGCAATCCATTTCGTAGAGGTGATATCTGCTCCCGGACCCCAGAATTTGAATAATGGAAATTGACCGAATTCATGCTGAAGCTCGTCTCTTAGTGTTGCCGGGTGTGAATAGCAATCAGGCATCTTTCTTCCATCTGCGAGGTAATTAGGACGTGGAGTAACGGAATAATCAGCAGTAGAGTACATATTGTACCACCAGCACATATTAGACACCGTGAACTCCGGGTCGAGCTCCCTGGCCCTGTCCCATATTTTTGGACCATTCACGAGTTTATTGGATTGTTTCCAAAATTTTATTTCTGCATCCACTTTATCATACCAGCCATTCCCCACTATACCGTGTTCTGAAGGCCATTTTCCAGTGATATAGGTTGTCTGAACAGCCGTTGTAACTGCAGGGAGCATCGGAGCAATTGTTTGAAGTGATCGATCGCTGATGTGTTTTTTTATAAATGGAGTATGTTCACCAATTAAGGCTGTAGATAAACCTATAATATCGATCACAACTGTTTTATGCATAAATGGTATCATTAGAAGCAGGTAATGGCGTTCCTTTTATTAACCCGATAACCCATTCCATTTCCCTGATAATCGATTCGGTTAAAGGCAAACGCATTTCTTCCGGTAGTACTTCCCAGGTGTAAGTTTCCACTTCCAGTTGTGTGGTGAAGGGCTGATCAGCCTGAATGGCCAATACTTCTTTAATATCTTTCTGTGTAGAATGCAGTTCACCGTATTGCTCGATGAAGAGGGGAACATGGTAATGTGCCCTCCATTCTGTTACCGAAGGGTTTTCTGCATCTGCCAGCGCTTCATCCATATCGGGGTACCGGATAAACTTGCCGTCATTTTTTTTAGCAACCACCTGATGAAGATAAACGGGCTCGTTAAATTTTTTGAAAGCATCTATTACGTTATCTCTTTTATTTTTCTCCCCGGGCATCAAAGCTTTCAGTGCTGCGCTAATCTGGATCTTTCCTGTTTTTATACCAAGGGCACGGGTGTGCTGAATCATACTCAGATGGTCTTCATAACCAACAGCATAATGGCAAATATCGTAACAGAGCTGCACGTGTTCCTTGATAGCAGATTCTGCGGTATCGTCATTAAATTCAAACTTATTTTGTAAATAAGGGATACCCAGTGGTATAAGGTATTTCACATACCATTCTAAAAATTCTTTGCCATCTCCCAGCATACCGTCAGGCTCCGGTTCAATATCTATATGTATTAATTTACCTGTCTTATTCTTTAACTCAATCAATTCTCCTACCACATGCAGCACATGCAGTGTTGTTGTTTCAAAAATAGTTTCTCTGGTAAGATCGGTATGCCAGAATTTATAGGTGAGCGGAGAAGTTGAAATGCCTCCATCCAGATCGTCCGGCAATAGTTCAGCGAGTATTTTTGCAAGCCTGACGGTGTAGGTCATGCGCTCCTCCGAAAGCCAGTCTGGGGCATGGACAAGATCCTTTACACGGGTATTGTGAAAGCCACCATATGGGAAGCCATTTATCGTGAACAGGTAAAAATCATTTTCCATCATCCATTGCTGAAACGAGAGAAGATTTTCTTTTTTTTCCAGCTCAAGGCTTGCTATATGCGATAACCGCAGTCCGATGCCAAAAGGTTCGAGCGGCGATATTTTTTCTTTAATTTTAGGAATATGTTCTTTCAGTTTGGAAAAATGATCTTCCCATGATTCGCCAGCATGTATGTTGCTGCAATACCCAAGATGTCCCAGAGATGTATACATATATGTCCATTTATGAAGAAGCTTTCAGCCAGTCACCAGCTTCATGTAGCAAAGCGATATCCAGCTCGTGCACTTCTGTTCCTTTACCAATAGCATCCAGAAGCATAATAGTGAGTTTACCACCAAGATGTTCACGGAATTCAATTAAGCCTTTTAATACCGGGCTGTTGCTGTCGTTTATTTCCATCAATGGATGAGTAACCGAAAAGCCCAGTGTCTTTATAAGTGAAACTATTTTTTGCGCATCCGATTCTTCTAATCGTCCTGATATGAACGAATAAGCAGTGTCCAGCGCAATACCCATGGCCACAGCTTCCCCGTGCCGGATAGTAAAACCAGATAATTGTTCGAGCTTGTGGGCACTCCAGTGACCAAAATCCAGTGGTCTGGAGGATCCCATTTCAAAAGGGTCCCCTCCGCCGATATGGTCAATATGCAATTCGGCGCAACGCTTAATCAGGTACTTCATTTTTTCCATGTTCCTGTTTGTAAGCTTTCCTGCATTTTCATCCAGCCATTTATAAAAAGTTTTATCCTTTATCAGGGCTACTTTTATTGCTTCTGCCATGCCGGATCTCCATTCTTCATCTGTAAGCGTGGTAAGAAAATGGGAATCATTAAAAACAGCTGCAGGAGGAGCGAAGGTTCCGAGGAAATTTTTTTTGCTGCCATGATTGATTCCGTTTTTTACTCCTACCCCCGAATCATTTTGGGAAAGAACAGTAGTTGGAATCCGGATAAGCCGTATACCGCGGTGAGATACGGCAGCAGCATAGCCTGCCAGGTCCAGTACAGAACCTCCTCCGATAACAGCGATGTAAGAATGCCTGTCGATCCCGTAACGGTCTACAGCATTTACCAGTTTATAAAAAAGCGCTTCAGAATTTTTTGCCGCTTCTCCGCCAGGAATAATCAGCATTTCCGGAACCATCACCACCGACTCTATTTCAGCAAAATAGTGTCTGATCTCGGCCTGCAGCTGCGGATGTTTTTTCGCAACACCTTCATCGATTACAAAAAATATTTTTTTTGTGGTATCTGTATTTGAGCCAACCAGAAAATCACGAAAGACAGAATTGCCGGCTCCGAATAAATGTTCTGTAAAAAAGATTTTATACTCAAATTTTACACTGAACGCTTGTTGAATATACTCCATGATCGTTTACTAAATAATTGAAACCATACCCTCAGGTTACTGCGAAAAGCCTTGATAGAAGCAGGGATAACGGAAACAGGAGAAGTATCAGCAAAGCAAAATAGATATCGCCAAATGCTGCAGCCCAGGCTGAGTTCATGGCGATAAGTGCGATAACACCACTTTTTACTGCTGTCCTTACCCGCGTCCCCTCTGGCTTTTGAATAGCATAAACTAATGAAGGGAATATTAATATTATAAAAATAAGCACGATAGGCATTGTATTATATACTGTGCTCCTTTGGTAAGAGGCTAATACAATGGTCAGGATCACGAACAGGTAAAGGACCATGGCTGCATACAATGTTGTTTTTTTACCGCCATGCACTTCTCCCCGGCTGATCATAGTAACCGCTACAATATATACCATGGGAATGATCGCCACAAGCCAGTACAGCCCAACGGCAAAAGGCATTAAACTCATCCCGAGCAAAAGATTCAGGGCTCTGCACAAACCCATATTTAATGGTCCAAAGAAACTACTGTGCTTGGTCCATTTATCGTAGCATACCGAGGCGATCGCTATTCCTGCAGCTAGTTGTGCCGATAACGAAAAAATGCCATCCTGACTGGAAAGCGCTGCGGCAGCAACACCGGTTACGAGCAGGATTATTCCAAATATTGCAGCATGTTTTTTAGGAATTAACCCACTGGAAATAGGTCTTTCGGGTCGTTCTTTTTTATCCAGTGCAGCGTCGAATACGTCATTCAGTACCACTCCTCCTCCATACAACCCAACGGTAGATAATATAAGCCACAGTATAGAAGGAATAAGGTCTGTAGATAAATTAGCCAGAAAAAGTCTGCCCAGTGAAGTGCCAGGTGCACCTCCGTAATAGGTAATACTAATCATAGAACCGGCAATCGCAACCCCGGCAAGAATGTCTGTAATGGCTGTAATAATATTTGCGGGACGCATTAATCTTAAATAGCCCATCAGACGGTTCAAAGCATATCATTTAAAAGGTAAAAGTTCACTATCGAATAATTATAGAATCTTTATCTGTTCTTGGTTGCTGACCGCCCCTTAATATCGTATTTCCACTGAATTTCTGACTCTGGTCAATGTTTTGAAGAGCAGCAAACTCCCCCTCATTGATCTGACCGCTTTGCCCAAAAGCCGTTATTGCATTTTTGTAAGTAACCAGCCCAATGTCTGCCTCGCTAATACCCAGATCTTTCATCAGGGCTGCAGTTTTTGGTACAGCAAGCGGATCACTGATACCCCAATCCGCCGCAGAATTGATCATGATTCTTTCAGAACCATATTTTTTTACCACTTCCACCATGCGCTCATTTCCCATCTTGGTAAAAGGATAAATAGTGAAGGCAGCCCAAAAACCTTTGTCCAGTACTTCTTTCACTGTTTCCTCATTGTTGTGGTCGATTATTACCGAATAAGGAGAAAGGCCATGCTCCAGAGCAATATCCATGCTTCGGGTGGTTCCCTTTTTTTTATCCCGGTGTGGAGTATGTACCTGTACCGGCAATCCTGATTCTTTGGCAAGTTCCAGCTGTTGCCGGTAATACTTCTCTTCTGCTGGTGTCTGGTCGTCAAAACCAATTTCTCCAATACCCACTACTCCTTCTTTATAAATAAACAGAGGCAGCATCTCCATCACCTGCTCTGCAAGTGCTTCATTATTCGCTTCCCTTGAATTTAATCCAATAGTACAGTAATGCTTAATACCAAACTGGGAGGACCGGAATCTTTCCCAGCCAATAAGGCTGCTGTAATAATCCCTGAACGTATCGATACCTGTTCTTGGTTGACCCAGCCAAAAAGCAGGTTCTATCAATGCAACCACTCCGGCATCGGCCATTGCCTGATAATCGTCGGTTGTTCTTGAGGTCATATGCACATGGGGGTCAAAAAAACGCATGCCTTTGATGCGTTCCAGATACGAGGTATCGCCGTTACCCGGACGAAGGTCCTTTTCCGTGATGTTATTGCTGCAACACATAATCTGATGTTTTTTCCGCCAGCGTATTCCAGGTTAACTGACCTGAGATTATGGCAGACTGAATATTTTTGTTCCTATGGAGTACTGCTTTCGCCGGAGGATAATTGCTGTCGTGGCAGGCCAATGCCGCTGCTTCATTTTCCAACTCATCTGGTGACTCCACCAGCTTTTCAATGTCTGTAAATAATCCTTCATCCAGAAATTTTCCAATGTTTCTCCACAGCTGGGGATGTACACTGCGTCCGGCGGCCCATCGTTCATGCGCGTAATCTGACAGTGTACGTGCAAGCCGCTCATTTGCCCTTGAATCAACTCCTATAATATGATGAACAGGTTTTTCAGTAAAAAAAGCCTTCAGCACCAGCTGGTTCCAGGCTGCTTCACTTAAATTTTCAGAAGGGTATGGGTTATTGCACATAATGGCCGTTAACACATCTCCGATATTGCTTCGGATACCTTCCGAACACCGGGAAGTCCAGGAATCGGGGTAGGCTAAAACGGGAAGTGCAGAATATAAAGCGATCAGCTCATTTATTTCTGCTGAAGGAAAGAGATGTTCTATATTTTTTATATATCGTTCTTTCACTGACGAATCGGATGCAATCAAAAGCCAAACCCTGCAGATACGGTCAATAGTCCATCCGCGAATACTAAATCCTGGACGGGCAGTATTTATAGTGGTATGCTGGGCTTCAGAAATGACTGCGGGGTTTTTTCCGGTCTTGCGGGGAAGGGAAACAAAGGCTGAGCTAAACTGTGCTGCACTGTTCACGCATGATAGCAACCATGTAAAGGTTTCAGGCGAACTATTCTGCGATATGATTTCTTCCAATGCATGTTTAACATGTCCGGATTG
>JAYUXA010000203.1:0-14259 GCA_043753245.1 Chitinophagaceae bacterium | reverse complement strand
ACAATGCAGATGGCAGTTACACCAGGGATACCATCAACGGAAATTCCAATCCGGTGGCCCTGGCATCAGAGGCTAATCTGATTTCAAGAAATTTAAGATTGATAGGCAATATTTTTGGAGAATGGAATATTACTAAACAATTAAAATTCCGTACCAGTCTTGGTATCGATCTGCGGACAGAAAATGAAGACTTCTTTTTTCCACCCAGCCCGGCAGCATTGGGCAGTGGCCGAGCCAGTTCCAGAACATTTAATGAAGTGCTGAATGTGGTGGAAAATATGCTCAATTATAAAAATACTTTCAATAAACACAGCATTGATATTTTGGGGGGCTATACTGTGCAGCAGTCTAACAGAAGGTCTAACCTGGCTACCGCATCCGGGCTTACCAACAACGTAGTTCAAACAGTGGGAGGCCCATTAACCAGTGGCAGCAGCAATATCACTTCTAATGGTATCCTTTCTTACATCGGGAGGGCCAATTATAATTTTAATGAAAAATATTACCTGTCCCTTGCCGCAAGAATTGATGGTTCATCCCGGTTTGGTGCCAATAAAAAATATGCATTCTTTCCGTCTGCTTCTGTAGGCTGGATAGTTTCTGACGAAAACTTTTTAAAGAACAGTAACCTGGTTAGTTTTTTAAAATTAAGGGCAAGCTATGGCATAACTGGCAACCAGGAATATGGCGACTTTGACTACCTCGGCACCATTGCTTTAGGGGCACCTTATCTTGGGCAATCCGGAGCTACTGCTTCTAATATTGACGACAATAATTACTCATGGGAGCGCACCAAACAATTTAATATTGGTTTTGACCTTGCATTTAAAAACAACCGCATCAACATTACTGTTGATTACTATAGAAAACAAACCGACCAGCTGATTTTATTTATTCCGTTGCCCAACACAACGGGTTTTGGTGGCCGGTTTGGAAATGCAGGTTCTCTTGAAAATAAAGGACTAGAATTTTCTTTAACAACCAGCAATCTGGTTGGTGCATTTAAATGGAATACATCTTTCAATATCAGTTTCAACAGGGTAACTATTTTGAAATTAGTAAACGGGCAGGATATTACACAGGGAAGTTTTGGCTACTCCAACATTGCAAGAGAAGGAAAAGAGTTATCCTTCTTTTTGTATCAGACAGAAAATAATGTGGATCCTGCAACAGGTAAGATTCTGCGGAAAGATATCAATAAAGATGGCAATATCAACGATGATGACAGGAGCATAGTGGGTAGCCCTCTGCCAAAATATATTGGGGGCTTCACCAATACTTTTTCTTATAAAGGATTTGACCTGAGCATATTTTTTCAATGGAGCCAGGGGAATAAGATCTACAACCAGACAAGAGAGTTTATTGAAGGGTGGGGAGGTAATTTTTATAATACCACCACAGCGGGGCTGAACCGCTGGAAGCAGCCTGGCGATATCACCAATGTGCCTTTTATAGGCAATGATAATAATGGTGCAGGATATGCCTCTGCCCGGTTTTTAGAAGATGGCTCCTATCTCCGGTTAAAAAATACCACGCTTGGTTACACCTTTAATGCAAAACAAATGAGCAGGTTGAAAATACTAAATGCACGGATTTTCTTCAGTGCACAAAACCTGCTCACCATCACCAACTACAAAGGCTACGATCCGGAAGTGAACCACTTTACGGGTAATAGCCAGTTTAACAATATCGCCCTTGGCTTCGACAACGCTTCTTATCCGCAGGCAAAAACGCTGGTGGCAGGGTTATCTATTAATTTTTAAAGTTTTTAATAATGAAAAATTCAATTATAAAAATACTTATTGCTGCATTGGTGTTAAGTGCTGCTTCCTGCAAAAAAGTAATTAACAGGGATTATGTGGAAGGGGTTGCTACTGCCAATTTTTATAAAAATTCAAATGATGCAGAGTCCGGATTACTGGGCTGCTATAATAAAACACTTAGCTGGGATGTGTATGGAAAATTTTTATTTTATTCTGATATTTCCAGCGATGACATAGAATGGTTTACACCCGGCGGAGATTTGCAGAATTTAGAAATAAGAAGCTTACTGATCAATTCGAACACGGAAGTAGGAGGGCTATGGGGCTCCTGCTACAATGCATTGGCAAATATTAACCTGCTTGTGGATAAGGTACAGGCTTTACCAGAAAATAAATTTTTGCCAACTACCCGTAAGAAAGAAATACTTGCAGAGGCACATGGGCTGAGGGCTTACATTTACTGGAACATGCTGCAGTTCTGGGGCGGTGTGCCATTGGTTCTTACTTTCCCTACTTCTACAGACAGGGAAGTTAACCAGGTGGCAAGAAACAGTGCAGCAGAAGTGCTGGCGCAGATCAAAGCCGACCTTGTTATAGCAGATGCTGATTTACCTGTAAAATTTTTTAATCCACTGCTGCAGCCCGACCAAAACCTCATCAATGCAAAAGGGAGGTTTACACAAGGTGCTGCCAAAGCATTGCAACTGAGGATACTAATGGAAGAAAAGGACTGGACTGGTGCCGTAGCTAAAGCACAGGAAGTAACGGCTATGGGTGAGTTTATTATCAACCCAAAATTTGTTCCTATTTTCCGCTCTAATGATGGTGGACAGAATACCAAAGAATCTATCTGGGAATCACAATCGGTAGAGCTGCCAGGACAATTTGACAACACGGGTGTACTGAAATTTTTTTACACGGGCCCGCCAAAAGTAGGAGCCACACAATCTTTATACGATAGTTACGGCCCTGTTGGCAATACCGATGTACGCAGAGAGCAAAGTATGTTCCGCCAAACCGACCTGGTATTTATTTATGCACAGAAGTATAAAAATTTTTACAGCAACGATCCGAATGATAATTATATTCTATTCCGGTATGCAGAGGTATTGCTGAACAAGGCAGAGGCATTGAATGAACTGGCATACCCCAGCACAGAGGCGCTGGATATTGTAAACAGTTTTAGAGCAAGGGCAGAAGATGAGACCTTCCGCTTTGGTGCCTGCACCGGCATACCTGTCAAAACTTTGGCAGATGCCCCTACACAGGCTGCTATGCGCCAATTGATATACGATGAAAAAAGAAGGGAGATGACACAGGAGGGAATCCGGTGGTTTGATATGTTACGCAGGGACAAAGCGGCTGCAGCGGCGGCCGTTGGGATTACGGACCAGGATAAACTATTGTTCCCAATACCACAGGGGGAAAGAGACAGAAATCCAAAGCTTGAACAAAATCCAGGCTATTAGGTGTCACGCATAATACCCGGGGAAGTGGACGTTGAGTCTAAAACGTATGCAATTTTCTTAAGGTTCTTAAAAAATAAATATATGAAACTCACTATAAACAGTATAGCCATCCTGCTTGTGTTACTGATGGCTTCCTGCCAGAAAAATGAATTGAAAAACCAGGCTATCGCAACAGGCGGTGCAGCATCTGACTTTACTTATACACCTGATACTGCGAATTCTGTTGACATAAAATTCATCAATACACTTACAGATGCAGCTACCACTTTTAGCTGGGATTTTGGGGATGGTAAATATGCCACAGGGCAAAATCCTTCACATAGGTACGACTCTGCGGGAAGTTATCCTGCCAGGTTAACGGTGACCAGTAAGGCTGGTGTATTTACCACGGATAAAGTGGTGGCGGTGTCAGCATCCAACTTTATACTTACCACCAACGATGCCACAGATGAACTAACAGTATCAGTGGTTAACAGAAGTGTTAACTGCACCAACTATAAATGGCAATGGGGCGATAGCAGTGAAACGCTTACGGAAAGCCCCGGTTCACATACCTTTACTTCATCAGGTGTTTATACCGTAAAACTTTCTGCTACCCTGGCCAATTCCACCGTGGTCACCAGCAAAGAAGTAAAGGTATTTGTTGCCAGTAAGAATAATTTAGCTACTGCAGCCGGCAACAAATGGAAATACCATCCATCAGAAGGACTTTCTTTTTCGGGAAGCTACTCCAGCCAAACGGCTTGTGAACTTGCCAGCCGTTTTATATTCTTTACCAACAATGATTACCAATGCGCTAATATGGGATCAGAAATTGTTTTCCCTAATTGTACGGCAAAACCTGCAAGGCCCCTTACCACCTGGACGTTATCAAGAATTGACCTGCTATCCTTTAAAATAAATATTGGTGAAGCAGGTATTTCCTTTCTGGGAGACCCTGTTACAGGCCCTGATTATACATTGGTAAACCTTACCGATACGCTGATGGAATTTGACAAAGTAAACTTTGGTTTTACTGACGAGGTACGCTATAAAATGGTAAAAGTGCCGTAACAATAGTGTAAAAACTATTTTATTACGCTCCTTTGCTAAATCATTCTGACAGCGCAAATGCCATATAGCTGTCGCCTGATGGTGCACCGAGTTTGCTGCCTCCGCATGCTATAACTATATATTGTTTACCATTTAATTCATAAGTGCAAGGCGTGGCAAAGCCTGCCGCCGGCAGTTCTGTGGACCATATCAATTTTCCGGTACCCTTATCATACACTCTTAATTTTTTATCTTTAGTACCTGCAATAAAAAGTAATCCACTGGCAGTTATCAAAGGGCCGCCATAACTTTCTGACCCTGTTGGTAAAATTCCTTTTGCAGTAAGTTCCGGATATTCTCCAAATGGAATTTTCCAAACATATTCTCCTGTATTCAAATCAATAGCATTAAGGGTACCCCACGGAGGCTTAATAGCAGGCAATCCTTCCTTATCTAAAAATTTTGTAAAGCCTGTGATCTGGTAAGCAACATATGGTGCATTTTTATCTGCTTTTAATCCTGGTTCTTTAACTTTTGTATTTTTTACATTTATGGCACCGCCCTTTTCTTCTTTCCTGATTAAAAAAGAGACCAGTGCCTGTTTTTTTGCCGCTGAAATACCTGGAAATGCAGGCATCATACCTTTACCGTTTGAAATAATATTCTGAATATATTCCTTGCTTCTGCGGTTGCCGATATTTACTAATGAAGGAAACCCACTGGCCGTATTTCCTTTGCCTTTGGGCCCGTGGCAGGAGGAGCAGTTAGCCGAATACACCTGTTGACCAGCAGTTGTATTAACTGTTTTTTTTACAACTGCATTTGTGGGACCTACCGATAATAGCCATGCCATTTCATTGCTATTGACATACAATATTCCACCGGGGTCTGCAGCGGCACCTCCCCATTCAGCTCCCCCATCCAGGCCAGGAAAAACAATACTGCCTGTTTGGCTTATTGGCGTAAAGGGGCCTTTAACTTTATTCTTTTTAAAGATGGAAATAAGTTGCTGTTTATTTGTTGCAAAAGGGCTGATGTCTGCCAATGTAAGGGATTGCCTTGCATACGGCGCAGGTTTAACAGGAAAGGGTTGCGTAGGCCAGGCTTGTTCACCCGGCACATCCGATGCGGGTACCTTTTTTTCTTCGATAGGAAATAATGGTATGCCGGTTTCCCTGTCAAATACAAATATTAATCCCTGCTTGGTTGTTTGAACTACGGCATCAATTTTTTTGCCTTGCATAGTAACCGTTACAAGGTTAGGAGGTGCAGGTGGGTCACGGTCTAAAATATCATGGTGCACCATCTGATAATGCCATTTGCGTTCCCCGGTTTTCGCATCAAGTGCCAGCAGGCAATTGGCAAAGAGATTAGCTCCTTTGCGGTTGCCCCCGTAATAGTCAAAAGCCGCAGATCCGACAGGAATATACAGGATACCTCTTTTACGATCTATGGCCATACCAGCCCAATTGTTTGCTCCACCAATATTTGTATTTTTATAAGCATCTTTAGGCCATGTATTATATCCAAACTCACCCGGATGCGGAATGGTATGAAATACCCATTGGAGTTTTCCGGTTTCTATATTGAAAGCCTGAATATGACCGATAGCTGCGTCTGCTCCTTCCGAAACCCGGAGTGGCATTATAATCAGATTTTCAAATAGGGTACCCGGCGTATTAGACACTACAAACTTTTCTTTCGCCGAAATACCAAGACCGGTTTTAAGACTTGTTTTGCCGCTATCGCCAAACGACATTACCGGATCGCCGGTTTTTGCATTTACCGCATACAGCCATGGACCAGTGGTAAATAAAATACGTTTATCATCTCCTTGTTCCCAGTAAGTTACCCCCCTGCTGGTATTGTACATCACGACTTCGGCTGATTTTTTTCTCCATATTTCTTTTCCGGTAGTTGCATCCAGTGCAAAAGGTTGGGTTGATGCCGTCATTCCATACAGGATACCATTAACAATAATCGGATTGCATTGCATTTGGCCGGAATCTTTTGTATGATATTCCCAGGCAACTTTTAAACGCGAAACATTGCTGCTGTCAATATTCGTAAGTGGAGAGTAATGGTTGCGGTCCGGCCCGCCGAGATATTCAGTCCATTCAACATTTTTATGGCCAACGTCCTTTACCAAAAACTTCCAGGATATTACTACTACGGATAAAAAAGCAACCAGTAATACATAAATTTTTTTCATTAATATTTTTTTTCATTATTATTTTTTCCAGTATACACTTAAAAGGTGCTGAAAGTTTGCAACAAGACGGTGCTGTTCTGATTATATATTTTCTTAGCACAATGCTGAATGATTATTTTTTTAGTATTCACTATATGAAAAATAAATAGGGTGATCATTTACCAGTTAAATTAATATACTCCATTTTAGCAATAACAATATTTTCCGGTGACTGGATATAGATTTTATTGTACGGCTTATTGGGAAAGAAAATGGATGTCATCACTGTTAAACCATCATCCGCAAATAATTCTAATGAGTTTACATCTATCACCAGTGACAGGTTCATTTTTGTATTGGCAGATATTCTGGGTGCGGTATGAAGGGCTGCAAAACCTTTATTAAAATCAGCTCTGCCCGCTTTGCTGCGGTCAATAAAATACCGGTTAGCTTTTTTATCATAACCAATAATTAACTCATCCCCTGTATCGTTGCACAATACCAGGGAATAATCTTTTGTTGCATCTATATTAAGGTTAATGCGGCAGGGTAATTTTACTTTACTTGTTATTGTAGCAAGGTCTACCTTTTTATTTACGGTAAAATGGGTGGCAGACATGGGTTTTGATGAAATAGCCGACAGCTCGGTAACCGGCTGAGAGGTTACATATCGTTCATTTGCCACCCGTTTTATTTTTAGTTCACGGGGCAGGGTCATTGCGTTTCTCCATGTTTCTGTTGGGACGAGGTTGGCATAAATCCAATTGCTCATCCAGCCAATAAATATTTTACGTTTTCCGGTGTTGCTCCAGGTAATGCCGGCATAATTATCCGGCCCATAATCCAGCCAGCGTGTTGCAGTTTGCGCCGAAGTAAATGTTTTGCCGTCAAAATTGCCCACAAAATACTGCGTGCCCGAACCCGAGTTTGGCGCACCGGGATTAAGGCTTACCATCAGCACCCAGCACTGTTTTCCACTATCGTCCAAAGCAAATAAATCAGGGCATTCCCACACTCCCCCGTGAGCACCTGCCTCTTTTCCAAACTCACTTTCCTTGTTCCAGGATTTTAAATCGGGGGAAGAATAAAACGTGATATGATCTTTTGTTGCCAATGTCATGATCCACTTTTTTTGTGGCCCGTACCACATTACTTTGGGGTCACGAAAATCTATTATGCCGGGATTTTTGATAACAGGGTTTCCTGCATACTTTGTCCAGGTTTTACCATCATCGTTGCTATAGGCAATGCTTTGATTCTGAAAGTCATTTTTTCCGGATTTCTCTCCAACCGGGTCATGATGAGTAAAGATAGCAACCAGTGGCGCCTGGACTTTATCCACTTTTTTACTTTTACTACTTGTGGCCAGCCGGACGTTTTTACCTAAGCCGGATGTATTATTTTTATCCACTACGGCACTCCCTGAAAAAATATAGCCAAGGCTATCCGGATACAAGGCGATGGGTTGTTCCTTCCAGCTAATTAAATTATTACTGGTAGCATGCCCCCAATGCATTGGCCCCCAAACAGAACTGCCAGGGTAGTATTGGTAAAACAAATGATAGGTGCCCTTATGATATACCATTCCATTGGGATCGTTTACCCAATGTGCTTTTGGTGTAAAATGTATTTTCGGACGGTACGCTTCATCTCTGTTTTTACCATTTTCCTGCGCCTGGACGCTTGTGTTAATCGCCTGTGCAGTGAACAACAAAAGCATTGATAAAACTATTTTCTTTTTCAAAATGTTGATTAGGGTTATCGTAATGATCAATTTATACTTTTCCGTTTTGTTTTTTAAGCTCGTATAAATTTACAGACTGTTTATTTAACTCTTTAAGTATTGTCCTGTCAACTGAGCGAAGTCGATACAGTAGTGGCTAATAATTCCTTTCATACGGCAGCCCAACCATTGCCTTTTCACCTTTTTGACTGGCATAAGCAAAAGGCACAAGTACTACCGTTTTCTCAAGATTGTTGTTCGCAAGCGGTATCAGGAATAAGTCGGCAGATTGGCAGTAGAAAAGGGATTGGGTTGAAAGCTTTGTTTTGATTAAATCCATCTTTTAGTAGATTTTAATTTACTTTTAAGATTATATTCCATTATTTCGTGGAATATAATTAACTTTATACCCCAATGGCTACTAAACAAGAGATTGACTGGCTTACCAAATAAGATGGTTGATTGTATGTTTTTTCACATAGCTGAATTTCCTATGAATTACCCACTAAAAAAGGAAAGAACATGAAACAAAAAATCGAATGCCCGTATTGCGATGGTACAGCCAACCTGCAAAAAGAGACCAAAGAATTAAACTACCGGAAAGACGCTTTTAAAATAGTAGCCCATTTCTACAAATGTGAAAAATGTGAAGAGGAATTTACCACCACAGAAGCAGATACCATCAGTTTAATGCAGGCACATAACCAGTACAGGGAAAAAAACAACATTCCCTTTCCGGAAGAAATTGCTGCTATCAGGGAGAAGTATGATTTACCTGCTTCAAAAATGAGTGAGGTACTTGGTTTGGGTGCAAATGGTTATAGTAATTATGAAAATGGGGAGATACCCACACCTGCATACGGCAATTTAATAAGTGCCGCATCCGAGCCACAGACTTTTATGAATTTACTGGATAAAGCAAAAGAACATTTTTCTGATACTGCATTTAAGAAAGTAAAAGAAAGAATAGCATATCTTATTCATACCAAAGAGGAGAGTAAGAACCTGTGTGCAAAGCTGAATGTTTACAATCAGCCAAATAATTTCACGGGGTACAAAAAGCCAGTACCCACCAAAATTGCTAACCTCGTTACCTATTTTATTCAGCACTCAAAGCCAGATTTCAACGATAAATTAAAACTCAACAAGCAATTATTCTTTGCTGACTTTACACATTATAAAAATTTTGGCGCATCCATTACGGGATTAAGTTACCGGGCAATAAAATATGGCCCTGTCCCTGCGAACTATGATAATATTTATGCTTATTTGGAAAATGAACAACTAATCAGTTCACAATTTTTAAAGCTATCCAATGGCGGAGCCAGAGAAGTATTTATTTCTGAAGCCGACTTTGATAAAAAACTTTTTAGCGAAGAAGAAAATGGAACGCTTTCTACCATCATAGAAAGGTTTGCCAATATGTCCACCTGGGATATTGTTGAATTAAGTCATTTAGAGAAAGCATGGAAAGAACTTGAGGCAAACAGACAATTAATAGGCTACCAGGACTATGCATTTGAATTGGCAGCAGTATCTGAATTTTAGATTTTAACCTATTCCAGAATGTAGACAGGGTATATGTTTAGGCAATCCACATCTCAAAATCAAATCCTGTATTCGATGTATGCTGAAAATTAATTTTTGATGAGAAGAATATCTTCATGTTGCAGTCAGACAAGTCTACATTCAATCCGACGCTACAGTTGAACTGGATGACATCCAGGAATTACTCACTAATAACGGTTTTCTACATGCGCGGCGGCAGGATTATTTTCATCCAATATGGTTTTATCCTTGAATGCCTGCGTTGTTTCCACAATGGCATAAATAGAATGTCCTTGTTTTCTGAACATTCGGTAAATAGGAGCATCCACGCTTTCATCAGCCACAAAAAGCATATTAGGAAGCAATGCTGATGGGATAAATGGTATCCGCCCGAAGGTTAGCCGCTGCAAACGTAAGCGCAGCCCGAACCTGTTCTTCGTTTAAATGAGGATACGCCTCAAGAATAGTTACCATAGTTTCACCTGCGGCCATTTTCTCCAGGATCAATTCAACAGTAATTCGTGTACCTACGATAACAGGCTTACCCATCATTATGGCAGGATTAATTTGAATATGCGGCATCGGTTGCATGAGGTAGTATTGAAATCTAAAGATAATAAATGAACACCATCGCTTCCTTGAGCCAACTATGAGCCTATTATGAGCCAACTGAGCCAACTATGAGCCAACTCGTGATTCCAGTCCATATTTTGAACTTGAGCCTTTTGTCCCTTTATTTGTAAGTATCCCATTAGCCTCCAGTTCCCGTAAATCCCTTGTGGCTGTTGGTTTTGAGGTATCAGTCAATTTCTGATACTCACTGTTAGTAATGCTCCCCTTCTCCACTACATACAGCACCGCCTTCACCTGCCGATCATTCAATCCCATTTTCCTGAGTCGATCTTCAGTATAGCGGTCTTTAAACAAGGTCACTAAAATGCCGCCGTCCTGTTCCAAAATTTCCTGCTCCGGTAATTCGGCTTCCAGGCAAGCAGTAATTATTTTTAAAGTGCCACTACCCCATGTATCAATATAGCCACCTTTAAAACAAACATCGGCAATGAGTTGGTTACGTGGTCGGGATGGATGGTGGCGTTTGAGCGAGGCCAAACTCAAGCCTTCCGGTAATATGCCTTCGTTCCAAATATTGAAACGATTATCATACATGCGAATTTGTACAACTGTTCCCAAATAATTACGATGCACCAAAGCATTCAGTAACATTTCCCGCAGGGCCGCCACGGGGTATTCGCCTTTTTCAATTCGTTGCAAGCCTTCAAATGAAATTGACTTAATAAAAAATTTCCTATTTAATTGTTCCGGTACTTCTTTTAGCAATTGTATAATATTTCCTTCTTCTACTTCCTGCAATTTAAGTTCATCATCAGTGCTGCCAAACCTGCCAAGCTTCACTACACAATTGTTGTAAAATTTACCGGGGTCTTTGCCAAATAAAATAATAGCTGCTCTTTTAATGTTGCCGTTATCATTAGTTAAACGAAGTTTGACAAGTAATTCTGTGGTGCTTAATCCTTCAACTTCTGCAATTCTACCGGCTTTCAGCGATGCTGCTATAAATGATTGTAAGCTGCTTTCGTCAATATCAGCAATTGAGGCTGTAGGTTCTATTACTTCATCCCATGATTTACCGCTTTTGCAAAGTAAAAAATCGGTAAGGGCTGTGCCTGTCAATTCTTGTTTGGTACTACCACTGCGGTAGTAATATCTCCCTCTTAATGATATTGGAACAATATAAGGATGCGTAATTATTTCAACATAAAATAAACCAGCGTTTTCCAATAAATTTACATCTACCATTATGCCTAATATATCCCTGATTTTATTAGGCAAATCCTCCATCAATTTTTTATAATCTGCCACACCTACAATTTTGCCATCATCATCTTTACCTATGTATATTGTTCCTCCTTGGGCATTGGCAAAACCACAAACCCATTTTAGGTAGTCGTCGTGCCAGCTTTATTTGTATTCTATATTTTGTTGTTCGGGCATTATTCTGCAGTTGTTAGTTGTTTACCAGCAAAAGTTCCGTATGCTTTACCAGAAACTTCGCCACGTTTATAATAATCGGATAACATCTTTAAAGCAAGATCAATATCGCCTTCATCTTCAATAAATAGTTTGCCATTTTTAACTTTTAGTTTATCTCCGTGAAGTTTACAAACTTTTTGCATTGTCTTTATAGTCTTTGCATCAAGGTCTTTATAATTGCCGATTTTGGAAAGCCTTACAAGTTTTTTATGAATTGCAGGATTACTTTCAATTTGTTTAGCCATTATCTCAAGGCCCTCTATCATATTTGTTGTCTCAAGTTCTGAAATTACGTCTGCGGCTTGTTGTTTAAATTCCTCTTCAAGTCCAACAATTTGTTCAAACTGTGTTTTCTTGGCTATGTAAAAAGTATCCTTGTAAAAAATACAGTCAACTTGTTTATCAAGATTTACAGTTTCTCCTTCTATTAATTCCAGTTTTTTACTTTTGGAATTGAAAATTGTCCGAATAGTTTTTTGTAATGCGTTTCGTTTATTCCCGTCTTTCTCATCAACTGCCACCTTACCAGAAAGTATTTTTCTAAATGTATAAATCCAGTCATTTGCCTATGAAAGCCAACTCAATAAGCCCAAAGTTCTTCCTCAGCAATTATTTCTTCAAGGTTTTTAATTTTAGGTGGTCTAAATTAAAATTGATACATTATGAAAACGATTAAAATCAAAGAATTCGAGGTGCCTGTCGACATCGTCCCTGAGGTGGCAGACCTTATTGCTTCAAACGACCTTAAAAACAGCATTACCGGTACGGATGAAGACCAAGAGATAGTCTTCATTGAGGTAAGCCATGACAAAGATGAGGAAGATCAAAGATCTGCTATCCATGACATTGAGGATTTAATCGGCGACCATGAAGACAATGACCATGAATACAATGAAGATTGATAAAAAGGAAGGGTACACGTTCTCTTTAAAATATACTCAATTGATTATCAATATATTGTACCTTAGCTACATCCTAATGCAAACTAAAATAATTTCTTTAAAAGCCAAACCAGAAGAAAACACCAAACTTGATTTGGATACGTGCAAGCGTATATTGAATGCCGGAGAATACGAATATTCAGATCAGGAAATTATCAGAATACGGAATTACCTGTACCAGTTGGCAGAGATTGAATGCAGGTATTTTAAACAATGGCAAACTGAACAAAATGATAATGTTATACCTATAAACGCAAACAACAATGAAAGAAAAGAAAGCATTCCTTTATATCCGGGTGAGCACAGACGAACAGGCTGATAAAGGCTACTCTCTCAGGCACCAGGAAGAACGATTAAGAAGCTATTGCCAATTTCAGAATATTGAAGTGGTAGGATTGTATAAAGACGATCATTCAGCAAAAACATTTAAACGACCGGCATTCCAGCAACTGCTTACTTTTTTAAAGAAAAATATAAAAGCTGCGGACTTATTGCTATTTACAAAGTTGGATAGGTTTAGCCGCAATGCAGCAGATGCTTACGGGATGATAAATACACTCAATAATTATATTATAGAGCCACAGGCAATTCAACAACCGCTAGATTTAACTATTCCTGAGAATAAGATCATGTTGGCTTTTTATTTAGCAGCTCCGGAAGTAGAAAATGACAGAAGAGCTTTGAATGTTTTTGTTGGAATGAGGAGAGCCAAAAAAGAAGGCAGGTGGATGGGTACAGCACCTAAAGGTTATAAAAATGTAAGGATAGATGATAAGCCTACTATTTTTACCAATGAAAATGCCCGGCATGTAAAATGGGTTTTCAATGAAATTAACAAAGGAGTATTGGCTCCGGATCAGGTTCGGAAAGCTGCCAACAAAAGAGGTTTTGAAGTATGCAGAAGTTATTTTTGGACAATGATTCGCAATCCACTTTATTGCGGCAAACTATTTATTCCTGCTTATAAAGAAGAGGAAGCACATTTTGTAAAAAGTGTACATGAGGTAATAATCAGTGAAGAACTGTTTTACAATGTGCAGGATATAATAAATGGGAAAAAGCGATCAACAGTTGCAAGTAATAAACAGAAGGATGATTTGCCGCTCAGAGGTTTTCTTACTTGTTCTAAATGCGGTGGAAAATTAACAGGCAGTGCCTCTAAAGGAAAAATTAAACGCTACTTTTATTATCATTGTCAGCCCGGTTGTAAAGAAAGATTCAGGGCAGATTTAGCTAATGAAAAAGCTGTTGAGCAATTGCAAAAGATTTCAGCGAAGAAAGAAGCACTTAAACTGTACCAGATTATTCTTGAAAAGGAATTAAAGAAAAACAACAGAGAAACATCAGAAGATAAACAGAAGGTGAATATTGAAATAAAAAAGAATCAGGATCGTATTCATAATGCATAGAAGCTGATGCTGGATGGGCAATTAGATATTACTGAATATCGTTCCATCAAAAACAAATATGAATCGTTTATTAAAGAATCTGAAGACGAAATGAAAGCTGCATCCCCTAAAGCATCTGATTATAAGCAGTA
>JAYUXA010000202.1:0-6757 GCA_043753245.1 Chitinophagaceae bacterium | reverse complement strand
TGTTCATCTGTAAAAGGATTTAATTAATTCAGGTCGGCCGACTTTGTCTGGAAAAACTTTTCATCAACCTTTAGCCGTTGTTCCCATTTCCATGCAGTAGCCATCATATCTATAAGTGAATAGCGAAGTTCCCATCCTAATTGTGTACGGGCATATTCATTATTTGCATAGATCGCTATCACATCACCCTGGCGGCGGGGACCGATCACATAATTTAATTTCTGGCCGGATACCTCTTCAAATGTTTTGATGGCTTCAAGCACACTTATGCCATTTCCAGAACCAAGATTAAATACTTCACACCGTTTTTCCGATCTCTGGTCCATCAGAAATTGCAGAGCCAGCGTATGTGCATGCGCGATATCACATACATGAATGAAATCCCGGATGCATGATCCGTCGCGGGTATCGTAATCATCTCCATAAACCGTTACCTGGGGCAGTTTGCCAATAGCGGTCTGGGTGATCACCGGAATCAGGTTGGCTGGTTTGCCAATAGGCAACTCGCCGATCTGGATACTAGGGTGCGCACCTACGGGATTGAAATATCTTAAGAGAATACTTTGAGAAGAACTGGATTTAGAAAATTCGTTGATGATCTGTTCTCCCATTTGTTTAGTGTATCCGTAGGGAGATTCTGCTGGTTTAGGAGGAGTAAGCTCCGTTACAGGGATCACATCCGGATTTCCGTAAACCGTGCAGGAGGAAGAGAAAACAAAGTAAGGAATATGAAATTCCTGCACACATTTGAGCAGGTTAATGAGAGAAACAAGGTTATTCTCGAAATACATCAACGGCTGTTCTACCGATTCACCAACGGCTTTATATGCGGCGAAGTGAATGATGCCGATAATGTCTTCATTTTCCTGAAATATAGCCCAGGTATCATCATAATTACACAGATCAACTTTGTAGTTTTTAACCTTGGTGCCGGTAATTTTCTCTACTCCCTCCAGAATACGGGCAGAGGACCTGGAATTGTTATCTACGCAAATCACCTCAAAGCCATTTTCAACAAGATCTACTATCGTGTGTGAACCAATGTACCCGCATCCGCCTGTAACCAGTATTTTACTCATTGCTGTAAATTATCTTTTTTGAACGATCAATCAGGATTCATTCGCCACATTCATCAAATATTCGCCATATCCGCTTTTAAGTAAGGGTTGTGCCATTGCCACCAGCTGTATTCTCGAAATAAATCCTTTTCTGAATGCGATTTCTTCAATGCAGGCGATTTTTATTCCCTGCCTCTGTTCAATTACCTGCACAAACTGGCTGGCCTGCATCAGTGAGTCGAACGTGCCGGTATCGAGCCATGCCGTTCCCCTGTCAAGGATCGATACGGTCAGTTTACCTCTGCGAAGGTATTCTTTATTTACATCGGTAATTTCATATTCCCCTCTGTGACTGGGTTTCAGCTCAGAAGCGATCTTTACCACAGCATTATCATAGAAATAAATACCAGGAACTGCATAATCACTTTTAGGCGCGGAAGGTTTTTCTTCGAGGGAAATAACCTTACGGTTTTTATCGAATTCCACCACTCCGTACCGTTCCGGATCGCTGACACGATAGGCGTAGACAATGCCTCCGTCAGGATCGGTATTATGGGCAAGCTTTTCGCCCAGGCCCCCCCCGTAAAAAATATTATCTCCCAGCACCAGCGCCACTTTATCGTTGCCGATAAACTCTTTTCCAACTACAAAAGCCTGGGCCAGCCCATTTGGAATGGCCTGTTCGGCATAAGAAAACGCTATACCCCATTGCGAGCCATCGCCCAATAACCTTCTGAATTGGGGAAGATCGTGAGGTGTGGAAATAATTAATATCTGGTGAATGCCCGCCAGTAACAGCGTTGAAAGCGGATAGTAGATCATTGGTTTATCATAAACCGGCATGATCTGCTTGCTGATCGCATAAGTAATGGGATGAAGACGTGTTCCCGAGCCGCCTGCTAGTATAATACCTTTCACTGTAGCAAAGTAGTAAGATTCGATTGGATTAAGAAAGATGCTTTAAAAAAACAGGCTTAAGATATAATAAATTAATGCGGCCAATATTGCACTAACCGGAATAGTCAGAATCCAGGCCCATAATAAGTTAATGGTCACGCCCCAGCGGACGGCCGATAAACGTTTGGTAGCGCCAACACCTATGATTGCCCCGGTGATAGTATGTGTGGTACTAACGGGAATGCCTAAGTGTTCCGTAAGGTACAGCGTAACAGCACCGGCAGTTTCCGCGCTGACTCCTTCCAGCGGGGTTACTTTGGTAATGCGGGTACCCATGGTTTTTACAATTTTCCAACCGCCGCTCATTGTTCCAATTGCTATTGCCGTAAAGCTGGCAATCGGCACCCATAAATTCTGGCTCACAAACTCATTGAAGGTCAGCTCTATACCTTGTTGTTTATTGTAAAAGATCATTGCAGCACCGATAATTCCCATCACTTTCTGCGCATCGTTGCCCCCATGACCCAGACTGAATAACGCCGAAGAGACCAGCTGAAGCCTTCGAAACCAGCTGTCTGCTTTATAAGGATTGGCGCGCCGGCAAATGTTTACGATGATCACGGTAATAAGAAATGCTATGAACATTCCGATCAGGGGAGCAAGAAATATAAAGGCAAAGGTGGGGAGTACCTTTGCGTAGTTGATCACGCTGATCCCATTTTCACTCAGTGTTCCGGCATGTGCCAGCGCAGCACCTATAAAACCTCCGAGCAGGGTATGCGAAGAACTGGAAGGAATACCAAACCACCAGGTAAGGAGGTTCCACATTATTGCAGCAAGAAGTCCTGCAAAAATTACTTCAAGGGTAATAAAATTTTCATTGACTGATTTAGCGATAGTATTCCCGATCTTGAATTCTCCGATCAGGTATTTTGAAACAAAAAATGCAGCAAAATTAAAAAATGCTGCCCAGAGAACTGCCTGAAAAGGGGTAAGCACTTTAGTGGAAACGATAGTGGCGATTGAATTTGCCGCATCGTGAAATCCGTTTATATAATCGAAAATAAGTGCAAGCACTATGATCACCACAAGGAACGTCATGTAATTAAGCGTATTTGATAATGATCGATTCGATAACGTTTGCTGCGTCTTCGCATTTATCTGTTACGATCTCCATTACCTGGTAGATCTCCCTTTTCTTGATCACTTCTTTAGCATCGGGCTCGGTTTCAAATAATCGTTCGATACTCAGATCGAAGATATCATCGGCCTGATTCTCAATGCTGTTGACCTTGACAAGTGCTTCGGTTATCTTTCTCATGTCGCGCATGTTGCGTAATTCATGCACGGCAACCTTGATCTGCTCGGTACTCTGATCGATCAGGTCGGCCATTTTCTGAATGCCCTGGTCATTAGGATTGACCTTATAAAAGTTGATTTTTTTTGCGCTGGCGAAAATATAATCGCACACATCATCGAGGGATGTTGCGAGATAGTGAATGTCTTCGCGGTCAAAGGGGGTGATAAAATTACGTCCGAGTTCTGTAAAAATCTGATGGGTAAGGTCGTCATTAACATGCTCCAGGTCTTCGATCTGGGAAATGAGGCCTGCTCGTTTGTCATAATCGGGCTCTTTCACCACTTCCTTAAGCGCTTTACCCATCTTTCCCATTGTGTTCACTACCTGCTCAAAAAGCGTGTAGAAAACCCGGTCTTTAGGCATAAAGATCTTCATTATCGAATTCAAACCCATTTTAGATAATTTGGCGCAAAATTAGAAATACCTGTCAGAGCGTAGGGGTCAGGCTTAATTGGTAATGATTTCATAACATTGAATAAAATCCCCTCCTTATCTTGACTACCAAAAACAAACAAGGACTGAAGATAACGTTATCTTTTTATAAAGGAATTAACCTACTGCTCTGGTACGAGCTTATTAAAAACGAAAAGACTTCACTGGCAGGATATACGGTGATACCCGTGATACTATTTTTACCTTGCAGGATGCAGTTTAAATTTTAATCAATTAATAAACGCTCTACTTGTTTTTGTCTTGATTTATTATTGGTAACCAACACAAAATAGATACCTGGGGTCAGGTTCTCATTCATCTGAAATTTTGCCAGCAGCGTGTTACGGGTTTGTTTTTTACTGATCACCATGCCTTTGATGTTGAAAACTTCAATGGTCCAGTCGCTAACTTCCGTATTGCTCATCATAATTGCAAAAGCTCCATTGGAAGGGTTCGGAACCAGTCTCATGGCAGACTTATTCTCTGTTATTCCGAGGTCTACCACTCTTAAAGGAGTATATTTTGAAGCGTAGCTGTTTTCAAGCGTTTTGATCCGGAAGGTTATTTTTCCTTTTTCACCGGATAGCGGACTATAATTATATTCATAACTGCTAACCTGGTTGACCCCTGTTTTTGAAGCTACTGTGGTAATGGGTATAAAATTTTTACCGTCATAGCTTTTTTGCAGTTCGTAAGTGCGGTTGGGTGTTTCATTTCCTGTAAGCCACCGGATCTCTATGATATCGTTCTTTCTGGAAGCCGCAAAGGTAGTGATCTCCGACGCCAGCATAATATTATCGCAATACGTATAGGTACTTATAAATTGTACAATATCTGTTGCCGATCCGCTAATGTTAACGTTTGGGTTCCCATTGGTCTGGGACCCAACATCTGTCTTATAATAGAAGTTTACTCCTCCTGATCCTATATAATCCGCAGTATTATAATAAACATTGTTAAAGATAGTGTCGTTGTTTAAGACATAGAAAGGGGGTTTGGACCTGAAATCAGGACCGGATCCGGTAACTCCGTCAGAGCCACCCAGTAAAGTCCAGGTGTCGGGGGGGCCGTAGTATTCGTTGGTATCGGAAGTGATAGTAGGCCCGGAAAGTTCATCATAGCGGTTTATCCTTACCCGTGTTGTTTTCGCAGCGGGGTCCATATTTTCAATGGTGTATTGAAAGCTGACCGTTACTACTGAAGCTAAACGAATACTAAGCAGCGTACCTAATCCGCCGTCAAATTTAGGGACGGTAAAAACATAGCCCGGATCGGCCGAACCACTACCGGTAACAGTGGTGGTATTGACTGAGGTGCGAATGGTGCCGCATTGGGCAAAACCCTTACCGGGTATCGCAGTCAGACACATGAACAGGACAGGGAGTATCCATGATTTCATTTGATATTCGGATTTATTATTACATAATAACTCCAAATCGACCAAAAAAGTATCAGTTAAGGTCTGAAATCTTTACTCCTGCTTCATTTCAAGGGTAAAGCCTATCGTTGTTCCTACATCGGTAGTGCTGCGCACATGAATACTTTGTCCGTGTGCTTCGATGATATGCTTGCAGATGGCCAATCCAAGTCCTGTACCTCCCTTATCGCGGCTTCTCGCCGCATCCGTGCGGTAAAAACGTTCAAAAATCCTGGGAAGATGCTCTGCCTCAATACCGATCCCGTCGTCAGAGATCTCTACCAGTACATGACGGTTATCTGTAATATATATACTTGCAGTGATAGAGCCGTTCAGTTTTCCATATTTAGTGGCATTTTCTACAAGATTGATCAGTACCTGCCTTATTTTTTCTTTATCTGCAAAAACGGTTATGGGCGTTTCACATCCTTTTTTAATACCTGCACTCATGTTTTTTTCCTGCGTTTTAATAACGAGGGAATCGTACACTTCGCGGATCTGGTCCTGGATCGTAAAAGGCTGTTTGTACAAAAGCTGCTCTCCACTTTCCAGTTTGGTGATCTCATCCAGATCGTTAATGAGATGAACCAGCCGGTCTGCATTCTTGGAAGTATTTTCCAGGAATTTTACACGGATCCTTTCATCGTCCATCGCTCCGCTGAGCAAGGTTTCCACATATCCCTGAATAGCAAATATGGGAGTCTTGAATTCATGCGCCAGATTCTGCAGGAACTCTTTACGGTAGGCTTCATTACGCTGTAAAAGGTCGATCTGCTGGTTCTTTTTTTCCATCCAGTCCTCCACATCATCCCGAACTTCATCGATGTTTTTTTGGGGGAGCACATATTTAAAATACGTCTCTTCTTTCCGGGTGGCTTTTGTCTGGTTGATAAGCTTATAGATCAGCTTGATCTTAAGATAAATAAATTTTTCAAACGTAAACCGGATCAGTCCATAACTGCCCAAAAGGATCACACCAAAGGACACAAATGCGGTTTCTGTCCGGAACGTAATTAAATAGATCCCTGCGGCGATAGGAATGCTAAGGATTATGGCGATTAAAGCGGATAGCTGGTGCGGAGTAAGATTCTTACCGGAAAACATTATGGTAAGTTAAGCTTATTACCGCAACGGATCGTACCGCGCCGTACGTAATGATGCTCACAGATCAAATTTATAGCCAACCCCTTTAACGGTAGTAATGCAGTCTACGCCTAACTTCTGGCGTACTTTTCTGATGTGCACGTCGATAGTTCTGTCGCCTACTATTACTTCATTTCCCCAAACCTGGTTCAGGATCTCGTTCCGGAGAAATACCCTGCCCGGTTTGGATGCCAGCATGTGAAGCAATTCAAATTCCTTTTTAGCCAGAACAACAGATCGGCCTTCAATATTAACGTCAAACTTTAACGGATCTATTTCAAGAGCTCCAATTTTGATTACCCCATCTTCCGGTTCTTTCTTAATCCTTCTCAACAACGCATTTACTTTGCTGATCAGGACTTTCGGACTGATCGGCTTACTGATATAATCATCTGCTCCAGTTTCCAATCCTTTGATATGCGAACTTTCATCACTTAATGCGGTAAGAAA
>JAYUXA010000201.1:0-14300 GCA_043753245.1 Chitinophagaceae bacterium | reverse complement strand
TTTTGGATTTGTAGAATTTGCGAAAGAATCGGAAGCTATTGAAACCATGAACCTGTTGAATGGCAAAACCATCTATGGCCAACAATTGAAAATTCAACCAGCTGAAAACCGGAACTGATTATTCTTAACCATGCACCTGTTGGCAAAATTAAGACGCTTACTACGCTATTGCCTTTTATAAGCCTGGACTTGAAACCAGGCCTGCAGTTGGTGCTGCCGGAGAGGTTTAAGGAATCGTCAGTTCACTCTTTTTATATTTAATACATAGGAAGGATCAGAAGCAGCTTATTAATAAATGCTTTGGAAAATAGAATAACGAAAAACGGTCGCCTTCATCCGTCTGAAGCACTTTATTAGTAATGCTATATTGAAGCACTTTGTAATAATGCTATAATAAAAATTAAATATTAAAATATTGGCATACCTATATCTGATTTTTATTCTCCTTTTCCGGAAGATAATGTTCGTGTGTTTTGACCGGTACCGTTTTTGATTTATTCATTCTTAATTGCAACACCTCCACAAGAAAAGCAAACGCCATTGAGAAATAAATATATCCTTTAGGAATAGGTTTATCCAGTCCTTCGGCAATCAGTGAAACGCCTATCAGCAGCAGAAAACTTAATGCCAGCATTTTAAATACCGGATGTTTATTTACAAAACTGCTGATAGGTTCAGCAGCGAACAGCATAATCCCCACGGAAATAATTACAGCAGTATACATCACCCATAATTCTTTTACCATACCCACGGCAGTAATGATGGAATCAATAGAAAAAACAAGGTCCAGTATCAGTATCTGAAAAATCACACTATTAAAATTGATGGCCTTTACCTGTTTCATCTTGTCACCATCTTCTCCTTCCATCTTATGGTACATTTCTGCTGCACTTTTATAGATCAGAAAAACTCCTCCCCCGGTCAATATCAGGTCCTTGCCCGATATGCCCATTCCGGCGCCATTTTCTCCGATCCCTGGAATGGTAAACAAATCACTGGTCAGTTTAAGAATAAATGAAATAAGGGTAAGCAAACCGAGCCTCATAAACATCGCCAGTATCAATCCCAGTCTTCTTGCTTTTTTCTGCTGGTGCTGGGGAAGCCGGCTGGATATGATAGAGATAAAAATGACATTGTCAAGCCCTAGAACAACCTCCAGAAGGATCAGGGTCAGCAATGCGATAATCGATTCAGTCATTTTTTCTGCTAAGTTAAAAGATTAAGTTTCAAATACGGAGACTACAACTCAGTAAAATTGTGAAGTGCTACTTCATCGTCCTTATCAATATTTAAGTTCAAGATGGCTACAACTCCGTAAAATAGTGGAGTGTTACTCCAGTAAGTATAGCAATGCCGATACTCATCAGAGTTCCGATAACCAGGTATTCTGTTTTTACTTCCGGCCTGTCTTTTTCATTAAACCGGATTATTCCTTTTGCAGCGATCAGCAGGCTGATGGCAGAATACTGCCCCAACAGCACCAGCATCAGCACTATTATCCGTTCTGTTACTCCAATCCATTTTCCTGCATTGGCAAGGCTTTCCGGGTTAACTATTTTCTCTCTCCATCCCTTTGTCAGCTGACCGATCAGTATCCCGGCCGGTGTTGTCAGAAACAGCACGGCTACAGCGACGGCCCATAGGTGCGTATCCTTTTCAATCTTACTCCAAAGGACAACGATAGAATCAGTGTTCAGAAAGGTAAAGTACCAGCAAAGCAACAGCACACCCAGGTGCAGGCACTGGTCTATGATAAAATAGGCTGGTCCGTCCGGATGGTAGGATTTCCATCCGTCTATAAGAATATGTGTTATCAGAATGAAGAGCGCTATGGGCCAGTATTCCAGTCCGGTGAATGCCCAGGCGGCTAGCCCCGTCACTAACCCATGTAGGTAGAGCCGGGAGGATGCAAAATGCTTTGCTCTTCGGTTGTCGATCCAGCTCCGTGGCTGCAAAATGAAATCAGTGAGCAGGTGTGCCAGCATTAGTTTAAGAAGCCAGATCTGTTGTAGTATTATCATGGCAGCAGTTCTACAATGTTTTTATACTGTTTGATTATTTTTTCTATCTCTTCCCATCTGCCTGCTGTTACATGCTGGCTGATGGTACTTTTTGATCTGTTTAGTTTTTCGGCAACCTGTTGCTGGGTTTCTCCATTAAAAAGTTCCAGTAGCACTTCTGCCTGTTTAGCGGTCAGCTGCCTGTAAATAGAATTGATATAATCCGTCAGGATGCCCAATGCCATGTTCGCCATAGGATTTTCAGTAACGATCACCAGCCGTCCTTCTGTTTTTTCCAGGTCATCAAGCGCTCTTCCAGAAAGCACGAAGGCGGTTCCTTTTGCGGATCCTAAAGCCAGTACCGGGCTGGCCACTTCACCGATCCCTATGCTTATCCGGACATCCGACATTACTTCCGCCGCTTCCTGTATAAGCCCAATTGCAGCCGTACGGCATTTGAGTGCAATTTCCAATGCCTGCCTGTTGTCTTGCAGGTATACCTGAAAACTATCCCCTCTGTAAAATTCAAATTTATGGGGTTTGAGAATGTCATTCAGCCGTTGCAACAATCTTTTTTCACTGTCTTCATCCAGCTGGGTTGAATTCACAATATCTCCGGTGATAACAGCTGAAGCAGGCATGTAATTGTTTGGCTAAATATACGAACTTTGAATTAGTTCGATTATAAATACGAACATTTATATAATTCGGTTGAACAACCAAACATAAAAAAAGAGGCAGATGAACTGCCCCTTGAAAGAGGAGGGCTTAATGATTGTTGGTATAGAAAACAAAGATAATCACCCTGATTTGGAAAGGAACCCGTAGCTCCACAACAATAATACCGTACAACTACGGTAATATTGATAATGATTGTAAAGCAACTTCGTGGTTAACTTTCATTTAACTCCCTAAAAAGTCAACACATGGCCCACAATCACCGTATTACATTAAAGGAAGCCACTGAGCTCACCAGAAGGTACCAGGACGAACGGGAAAGCATGTCTACGCCTGATTACAAGGATGCTTTACCCTATTGCGAGACCTTCGATAAACAAGCTTTTGATGAATTGATCAGGGAACCAGAGAGCGTTTCCGTAAGATGTTATTTTGGAATGAATGAGAATAAGGAAGTAAGGCTGATTTTTGTAAGTGTGGATGATAAGAACAAAGATATTTTGCCAGGTGAAGACGAACAGGCGGACGCAGGAGCAGGTATATTGGAAAATGGTACACGCTGCCCGCCTATCTGTCCGCATGATGGCCCACTCAATCCGAAGCCTTAATGAGTTACGAACTCATACAGGCATTTAATTTAAGCATCCTTATTGCCGCAATAATAGGACTGGTAAGAGCAGGTAAAATACACCGGGATTATTATCCCTTTATTTGTATAACAGTAGCAGGATTTTTGAGCGAGTTAATCAGTATGATCTCTATTCACTGGTACCATAACAATGCCGTTGTCTCTAATATTTTCTCCGCCCTGGAATTCGTATTGTGGTTCTGGCAATTTAAAAAGTGGAACGGGCTTTTTAAGAATAACTGGATCTCGGCCACCTTGTTAGGATCGCTACTGGCCTTGTGGGTAATTGAAAATATTGTACTGAAAAAAATACACACCTTCAACTCCATTTTTTCAATAGCTTATTCGTTTTGCCTGGTATTTATGGCTATCGGCCAGGTAAACTTCCTGATAGTAGAAGAACGTAAAAATTTGCTGGGCAACGCAAAATTCCTGATCTGCACCGGGTTGATGATCTTTAATACTTACAGGATCCTGGTAGAATCATTTTATGTGCTTAAAATCGAATTAAGTACAAGTTTTCTAACTAATATATACTTTATAGTAGTGTTCGTTAACCTTTTTGTTAATTTGCTGTACGCTCTTGCAACACTATGGATTCCAACGAGACAAAAATTTACGCTGCCATCCTGATCGCTGCCGGAGTGCTGGGCATTATCCTTATTTATTTTATTATTACGATTATCCGCAACCAGCGAAGGCATCTGAAACTGCAGCAGGCCAACCTCCTGATAGAAATCACCACACTGGAAAATGAACGTAAACGTATCGTTTCTGATCTTCACGATGAACTCGGGCCATTGCTTTCGGTGGTAAAATTCCAGGTAGCCGGCCTGGAAACCCGCGATGAAGGAGACCGTAAAACAATAGAAAAAGTATCCGCAAGCCTGGACGAGACCTTACAGAGGATCAGGGAAATATGCAATCATCTGATGCCACAGGTACTGATCAGGAAAGGACTATTGATGGCACTGAAAGAATTTATTTCAGACCTGGATAATAAAACAACGATGAAAATGAGTTTCACGTATGAAGATACAGAGATCCCTAAAGTAGCAGAAGTACATGTATTCAGGATTATTCAGGAAATCGTACAGAATGCAATCAAGCATTCCGGAGCGGACCAGATGAGCATTCAGGTTAGCTCAAAAGAGGATAAACTTATTATTACCGCAAGTGACAACGGAAAAGGGTTCTCTGCCGAATCGGTTTCACAGCACAGCAATGGGCATGGATTGAAAAATATTCTGAGCCGTGTTGACATTCTTCGTGGTGAAGTGTATCTTACCACAGCACCAAACAAAGGCACTGTTTACACCATAGAAATTCCTAAAACCTGATGTATTTTCCAATCCGAATCGTAATTGCAGATGATCATGAAGTATATCGTGATGGATTAAAAACGTTGCTTGAAAAATTTAAAGAACAAAAACTTACTGTAGTTGGAGAGGCTTCCAACGGCAGGGAACTGATAACGCTCTGTGAAAAACTAACCCCCGATGTAGTGCTTACCGATATCATGATGCCGGTGATGGATGGCATTGAGGCCGCCGCTTATATTACCGCTCATTTTCCATCTGTAGGAATTATTGCCCTTTCCATGTTCAATCAGGACAATCTGATACTGGACATGATCAATAGCGGATCAAAAGGCTACCTAATTAAAAATGCCAATAAAGAGGAAGTATTGGATGCTATACAATCGGTGTATAAAAATCTCCCTTACTATTGCAAAAGCACTTCTCTTAAACTCGCCAGACTTATTGCCAACAGCCTGATCGGAAACAGCGTTCAAAAAACTAAAATCCTTTTTACAGATAAAGAAACCGCCATTATAAAAATGATCTGTGAAGAAAAAACCTCCCGCGAAATCGGCGAAGTGCTTCATCTGAGCACAAGAACAGTAGATGAATACAGAATAAAGATAAGGGAGAAAATGGACGTGAAGAGTACTGCCGGAATGGTGATCTATGCAATCAGGAACGATTTATTTAATGTCAATAAGTAGGACATTCATACTGCCTGCTTCTCAAATCCGTTGATTTCGTGAAATTAGATGGCCGGATTATCAAAGCCAGGTATGCGCCTCCGGAAAGGTACTTGTTTTTGGAAAAGGCATTTAACAAATTGTGTGTTCCAAGCAAAAGAGGCCCGGCTTTAAGAGCGCCGCCTATCCAGAAATTCCCTTGCCGCGTATACTGGACCGGCAAATAAAAACCGATTTTTCTTTTTTCCCATCTCGGCGTAAGTGTTATTAAACTGCTTTCCTTAACGGCGATAGTCCTGGTCCCGGATGGAATATTCAACGATAATTCTGTATTAAGATAAAAATTGCCTGAAACATACCGGTCTGCATTTATAACAACCCGGGCAGGATTTCTGATTGCAAAATTCCCGGTGAGTTGCTGTGCCTGATTGACGATTGTTTCAAGGCTGTCGTTAAATGCTTCCAGATTAGTAATGGAAGAAAACGTTTGCTGCAATATCGTATTGGTAATGTTTTCTTTTAAGGAAGATACATCCCTGCTTTCTGATCCGTATTGAAAATGATTGGATCCGATATCCAGCAGGGATAACCCTATTTTCCATTCGTAATCCGGTTCCGAATCGTCCTGATCATAGACACTGGAAACTGCCTGTGATTTGACAAGATATTCTACACCAAGATCAAATGCAAGACTTGTTTTTGATTGGGAAAAAAGGTCACTGGCTTTAAACGAACTGCCATTACCATGGTTGGAAGAATATCCGTAACGGGCACTGCCATTTGCAACTTTATAAGCGATTCGCCCATCTTCCGTGGTCTGCTCAATACCCACATTGCTGGCAGATGCAAAGATTCCGGACATTCCTCTTAAGACTTTCACGGTAAGTCCGCCGGTAAGCTTGCTGGATTCTCTGTCCCACAGTGTAAAACCATAAGTTCCATATAACTCCATCCAGGCACTGCTTTGAAAATCTGCATGCAACACCCGGTTTTGTTCGTTCAGGAAAAGAAAGCTACGCGGTCCTATTACAGAATCGGTATAATTCAATTTGCTGCTAAGCGCATGTGTGTACCCTTTAAAATTAAGTCCGAACGCAAATGCAGTGTTTTTGTCGATTGAATAGCGGGCATTTATCAACCTGATATTATAATTGAGATGAGCTTTTCGGGCATAGTTGCCTTCAGCAGCTTTAAAAACGGCCGAAGGAGCAAGATAGGACGGAAAATTGCTGCCTCTGACAGCATTTGAGATGGTGCTGATCTGCGCTCCAAAAACAGTAAGGTCCCATTTGTACGGCGTATTGACTATAGAAGAAGGATTGTTGTAAACACTGAGGCTTCCAAAATAGGAAGAACCATGAGTAGCCTTGTAGTGCTGTGCAGACAGGCTGGTACAAAACCACAGGGCCTGCACTATGAAAAAAAATCTGTAATTCATCCGGTACAAATATCTATCCCTTATCTCGAATATGAAAGCATCCATTCATATATATTCATTCCATCTTCCTTAAAATCCGGGTTTAGAGCGGTAGTCCACGCATCGTGGCCGTATACCTTGAAGATAGTCATTCGGGGTAAAACGGTGGGATTAAACCCTGTTATGAGCTCAATAAATGATTTAGCGTCATCAATATTGGCCAGTGGATCATCCTGGTTGTGAAATTCCCAAACCGGGAGATTTGCTGCCGCGATAGCTTTGCAGCGTTCTTCTATACCAGGATTGATAGGTACTCCTGCTAATGGAACAATTGCTGCAAAAGCATTTGGATACTCTGCAGCCAATAAGGTGGTTAAACGGGCACCCAAACTTAAACCGCTCATATACAAGTGTTTGATATCCCCCCGGTACGTGATCATTATATACGTATTGAAATCAAGCATTTCTTTTTTTGAAGGCTCCTTGCTGTACTGCGGACTAACAACAATAAAAGAACTGGACTTTCCTTTAACCGTAAAGCTGGGTGGAAAGGTATGATCGTTCAACAATTTTCCAATACCATCGTTCAGAAGATAATTCAGGTCGGTAGAACCATTTCCCGTTTGTCCGAGTCCATGCATAAAAATAAGAACGGGGTACGTTTTGCGGGTAGTACTAAAATGCTTAGGCAGAGCGATATAATAACCTCCGATAGACTCAGTAACTTGTTTGGTTACAGCAATAAGATCCGGCGGTTCCGTCTCCACTATCTCATCAGGAGTTAACGGTTTGGGGATATTTTTTTTGCACATCGAAAAGGCTCCAATAAATAATACGACATAAAAGATCCTAAAGGAGGTATTAAGCAACTGTGACATGGTGCTGAATTAGACGGTAATATAAACATACGTGAAGTTGGGCAATAAAGTTTTCGACCATTATTTTTTTTAAAACTAAAACCATGCTGAATTGTATTTCGTAATTGATGATGCAGATAGCCTTTAAAAGGCACGTTTTTAATCCTGGTTCCGAAGAAAAAGACAGATTTTTTTAATCATTTAAAGTTGAAATCATGCCGAAAAGTCAATTCACACAAACACAGTTGCTGGCAACCAAGGAGGAAATTGCCCAACTGTCCCGCCGTAAATTCTTAGGATTTGCTGGCGCAGCAACAGGTCTTATTGCGGTGGCATCAAGCTGCAAAAAAGAAGACATCAATTCTTCCAACAACACCTTGGAAGGAGTAGATCTTGGTTCAGGAGATCCCGGAATTTTAAATTATGCTTATGCACTTGAACAGCTTGAAGCAGCTTTTTACATTCAGGTTATTATGTCGCAATACGGTGGCATCAGCTCCAGTGAAAAAGCCCTGCTTACCGACATTCGTGATCACGAAATAGCGCACAGGGAATTCTTTAAAAAAGCACTTGGATCAGCAGCTATCATTGATCTTGAAGTTGACTTCTCGACCATTGATTTCGGATCCCGTGACAGTGTCCTCGCGACTGCCCAGGCATTTGAAGATTTGGGTGTTACAGCTTACAACGGTGCTGGCAGATTAATTGAAACTCCGGACTACCTGGTTCTTGCAGGGAAGATCGTTTCTGTAGAAGCCCGCCACGCTGCCTATATCAGGGAACTGGTGATGAAGGGTTCTTTCGCTGATGATACTGCCCTGGATATGAACGGTCTTGACGGTGCTAGAAAACCGAAAGAGGTACTGGCAATTGCCGCAAAGTATATTAAGACCAAAATAAACGCTGATAATTTACCAACTTATTAAATTAACTACCATGAACTTACATAACGTTTTAGGCGAATTAGAAAAGGTGGATGCAGACGTTTACGACCGTCTCGACACGCGTCGCTCGGCATTGAAAAACTTTGCGAACCTGGGAGGAAAACTCGCTTTGAGTGCTATTCCAATTGCAATGGGTTCAATGTTTAAAAAAGCATACGCGGGATCACGCAGTACAGCAGATGTATTTGATGTACTGAATTATGCACTTACATTAGAATACCTGGAAGCATCTTTTTATTCCAAATCACTTGAGAATAACAGTTTACTGCCTGCAGGAGAAGTAAAGAACGGTATCCTTACCATTTCAAAACATGAAACAGCGCACGTTAACTACCTGATCGCAGCAATTACCGCAGCAGGTGGAACACCGGTCTCCAAGCCAACCTTTGACTTTTCAGGTGGTAATGGTTCCGGAGAAGGGCCATTTAAAAATGCATTTACCGACCTTACGTTGTTTCTTGCAGTAGCCCAGACCTTTGAAGATACAGGCGTTAGAGCGTACAAAGGACGGGCAGTAGAATTAATGGGAACCGGTGATGTACTGACTGCGGCACTG
This sequence comes from Chitinophagaceae bacterium, assembly GCA_043753245.1. Classification (GTDB taxonomy): domain Bacteria; phylum Bacteroidota; class Bacteroidia; order Chitinophagales; family Chitinophagaceae; genus Flavitalea. The sequence continues at coordinate 5,233 of JAYUXA010000201.1, read as the reverse complement.
TCCATCCACTCTGTGGAAGCAAGGCACGCATCCTTTATCCGCTTCCTTCGTAAAAATCTGGGTTCAGGTGTTGGTAATCTTAAACCATGGATCACTGGCAACCAAAGCAATATCAACAGTACTGCTGTTCAGGCCAGCTATAATGGAGAAGAGCTGACCACACAGGCTACTATTCCAATTATAAATATCGGAGGTTTCCCGATCTCTGCAGATGCGGCATCGGAAGCATTTGATGAACCATTGTCGGCAGCAGAAGTCCTGGCTATTGTAGATGGCTTTATCGTATAACTCCTTACCGTTTATTGTTTATAAAAGAGGCCGTCTGAATAAGATGGCCTCTTTCTATAGCTGCCTTACCTACACAAAATTTAGAACTTCTCCTGATATTTTCTCCTATTTTTGTAGAAGTCTAACACATAAGTATGCAGGATAGCATCATTGAATTGATAGGAGTAAATATATATCAGGGTAAAAGTCTGATACTGCAGGATGTAAACCTGACTGTTCGAAAAAGTGAGTTCGTATACCTGGTCGGAAAAACGGGTACCGGAAAGTCCAGTCTCTTAAAAACACTATACGGTGATCTTCCACTTAGGGAAGGAGAGTGCTCGGTAGTGGGGTTTGATATTAGAAAAATGGACTGGAAACAAGTACCTTTTTTACGCCGCAATCTCGGAGTGGTTTTTCAGGATTTTCAGCTGCTGACAGACCGCAATGTAAATGAAAACCTCAAGTTTGTATTAAAAGCTACAGGGTGGAAGGATGAAAAACTGATAGATGAAAAGATCATGGATGTGCTGGATAAGGTAGGAATACGTTCCAAAGGATTTAAAATGCCTTTTGAGCTGAGTGGGGGTGAACAGCAACGTGTGGATATAGCCAGAGCCCTGCTAAATTCTCCTAAACTGATACTGGCTGATGAACCAACCGGAAATCTTGATCCGGAAACTTCTGACGAGATCATGAATCTGTTGTTTCAGATCTCCCGGGATTATGGAACAGCCATCATAATGGCCACGCACGATTACCCCGTGATCAACCGGTTTCCGGCCAGGGTGGTGAAAACAGAAAGGGGAAAAGTACTCGACAATGCTACCATATCCACTGAATAAGCGTATCTATATTTTTCTGTTCATCAAATAGATCGTTTAATACTTCTTTTCGAAAACGCACTTCTTCTTCAGTCAGTACCCTGTCCATTAATTGCTCAATAGCTGTTTTAAAATCATCCGCACGCTCAGCAATAGTACATAAGTGGTCAAGGCCTGTTTTATAAATGGTGGCATTATTAACGATACAATGTCTCCCGGTAAATAACGCATGCAGTAATTTTAATTTTATACCGGTAGTATTAAATGAAGGGAGAACATTTATCTGGGCATTGCTGATTATAGTGTTCATCTCGTCCGAACCAGGATTTGCAACAACGGTCACCTGTTTGTATTTTCTGCATATCTTCATAAGCCTTAATGAAGGATTTTTTCCGGCAATAATAAAAGGAATTAAAGCATCATTAAAAACCTTCCGGATTAACCATACTGCCGTTTCTTCATTCTCTGCAACCGATAAATTACCATGGTAAAGGCAATAGCTGCCCATTCCTTTTTTCACCTGTAAATGTTTAAACCCGGAAAATACAGGCAGGTAAAAAACATTGGATGCATTAAATTCAGTTCTGTAAGCAGTTGCATCCTGTTCTGCCATTGTAATAACAGCGGACACTTTATTTGCAATTACAGATTCGTATTTTTTCAGCAACCCGCTTTCGTAGAGATAATATATTTTTTTAAAGGCAGAGCGGCTGCTTTTATACAGTCCCCGATAGTATTTATATTCTACATTGTGCAGGCGTACAATAATTTTTCGTTCTGAAAACCTTGGATCTGTAAGAAGGAACGTACAATGAATCCCTTCCATTAAAATAGGATACCGGTCTTCCAGCAACCGGTTGGTGAGCTGACCGCTTTTGCGTGAGTTAACGATAAACGGTAAAATAAATGAAAAAGACCTGAGGCCTGAACGCCGGGGATAATAGTAAACTGCTTCACAATAATCAGTTAGTTCCGCTTGCTCGGAATGCTGCTTTTCAAAACAATGCAGATGGATTTTAATTCCGGCCTGGGAAAGCGCTTTTATTTTATAATAGATATCAAACAGACCTCCATAGCTTACAGGATAGGGAGTATCTAATGCAATGATATGCAGGTGTCTTTCCAATGATTATATCAGGTTTTTATAAAACGCTATTAATAGGATTTCTTCATTCTGCCAGTTTAATTGAAGCCGCATTTCCAAACAATTCTGCTGCAGGGTATGGTAGAGTACCTCCTCCTGCAGCAGCCGGTTTAAGGAATCCGCAATACAATCCTCACTCACCTTGTCAATCAGCAGCGCAAAAGGCTGCTTACTGTTCAAGGAGCGGTAGAGCGGGTAATTGACACAAACCTGAGGAATGCCTGCATGCATATAATCAAAAAACCGGTTACCCAATGACAAATAATTACTGAGACCAAGATTTTCAAATAAAGTAATCCCTGCCCAGGCATGGAGTGTATACTGATACAGGTCTTGAGGCGTTTTCTTTCCTTCAAAAATAACTTTATGTTCCAGCTGATGTTCCCTGACCAAATGCTTTGCCTGCTGCATAAAATTACCATCTCCGCAGATAATTAGTCTGGCTTCCACTTTTTTCATGGCAGGTATAAGTGTTTCAAAACTTCGTCCTTCGTTTACAGCACCCTGGTATAAAATATACCGTTCTTTTTTTTCGGGAATAGTGCTGTTAAGAAGCACGGGAAGATTTCGGATCACGGTATAGTTGGTCCCATACAGATTTGCAAATTCCCGGGCTATCAGATCATTTACAGTATATCCATATAGAAATTCGGGCACAAAATACTGTTCGATCCTTTTCCAGATTTTATAAACACGAGGCCGTGTAACGATTTCTTTCATTTCACAAAACAACTCGTGCGCATCGTATACTCTTTTTGCCCGTTTGATTTTTGAAATGAAATAACAGGGAATGATCGTATCGAGGTCGATGGCGCAGACAAGGTCGGGTTTCTCCAATAAAAAGTAGACAAACAAGCGAAGGTTGAACTCTGCATAAAACAAAAATCCCTTATTGAAAAAACAATGCAATCTTTTTTGAGAAAATTTCATGTCTTTCAGGTCGATAGAGTCCCCCCGTTTTCTACCAACCAGCGTTACGCTATATCCCTGAGCTGCCAGGGTAGTACATATCCTGATCATTCGCTGATCAAAACTCAGATCGTTTGTAACAGCAAAATATAATTTTTTCCGGCCCGTCATTCGTAAGCCGGGATTTGTAGTAAAGGAGATGCCGCATAGATCTGTTCAATCATTTTCACCGTATGCAGTGCTTCGGAGGCTTCCATAGACCGGTGTAGTGGGTCGTTTAAAGATTGCAGGATATCCTTATAAACCAGCAGGTGATTGCTCACAGTGCCCTGATAATTTTTATACTGATCCGAAGGATTAGCGCCTTCTTCAGGTGGCCAGACTTCATTGCTTACAGAAAAATGATCGATCCGGTTAAGGTACTGGCCACCTATTTTAACGGTGCCTTTTTCTCCGAATAGTGTAAAGGAGCCTTCCATATTGGATCCATTGGAATTGATGGTATAATTAAGTGTACCGGTTACACCTGACTTCATCAGCAGCACAGCCACTCCGGAATCTTCGAAGTCGATTGATTTTTGATGCAGATAATTGCCGCGATAACCAGATACTGTGGCGATATCGCCAAGAAACCAATACAAAAGATCAATAAAATGACTGAATTGGGTATATAAAAGCCCTCCGTCCAGATTCTTTGTGCCCCTCCAGTCCGTACGATAATAGTCGTCCGGCCGGTTCCAGAATCCATTCAACTGAAAGCTCAGGATCTTTCCAAGTTTTCCTTCGTCCATCAATTTCCGGAGTAAAATCACCGGAGGGTTAAAACGGTTTTGTTTAACTACAAAAAGCTTTTTACCCCATCTTTCGGCCGACCTGATCATTTCCAGTCCGCTGGTGAAACGAATAGAAAGTGGTTTTTCGCAGAGAACATGACAGCCTGCTTCCAGCGCTGTGATCGCATGAAGGGGATGGAGTCCATTTGGAGTACATACCACAACAATATCCGGATGCTCATTAAAAAGAAGGTCGATTTGAGAAAAATACGCGTTGGTACCATAGCGGAAAGCAAATTCTGTGGCCTTGGTTTTATCCGTATCGCAGACCCCTGCCAGCTTCCCGCATGCCATTATATGTTCGGCATGGCGGGAGGCAATATGGCCGCAACCAATAATGGCAAAACGATAGGACATACCACAATATTAAACGGAACAAGTGAAAAAAAACACCATTCCTAAACATATGATTCAAATATTTACTTAACTTTGCCGACTTGTTCAAAAGAACAGGGCATGGATGCTTTAAAAAAAATACTAAATGTCTTATTTAACTAAAGAGAAAGTCTCAACAATTTTCACTGAGTTTGGTGGTGCTTCAAAGAACACCGGCTCTATTGAAGGTCAGATCGCGCTTAACACAGAGCGTATAAACCGTATTTCAGAACATCTGCATAAAAATAAAAAAGACTTCGCAACACAGCGTGGTCTGATGAAACTGGTGGGTCAGCGTAAAAGCCTGCTTATCTATCTAAGCAGGAAAAACCTTAAAGGGTACCGCCTGCTGATCGAAAAACTCGGACTAAGAAAGTAAATTTCTTCCATGTTTACCTTATAACTTATTCCCGACTGCTGATCAGTTGGGAATATTTGTTTGTTGAATGGTTCTCTTTCAAAATTAAAATTTTTTCAATGCTTTCCCAACCAATTAGTGTAACATTCGATATAGCAGATGGCCAGCAGGTAACTATAGAAACCGGTAAACTTGCCCGTCAGGCAGATGGTGCAGTCACGGTACGACAGGGAAACTGTATTCTTCTTGCCACAGTGGTGGCCAATAAGGATCCGCGTGAAGGGCAGGATTTTTTTCCACTATCCGTAGATTACCAGGAAAAGTTTGCATCAGCCGGAAGAATTCCTGGCTCCTTCTTTAAAAGAGAAGCCCGCCTGAATGATTATGAAATTCTAACCAGCCGGTTAATAGATCGTGCTTTACGTCCATTATTTCCTGAAGATTATTTATGCGATGTCCAGGTATTGATATCATTGGTATCCAGCGATATCGAAGTGATGCCTGATGCATTGGCTTGCCTTGC
>JAYUXA010000200.1:0-6773 GCA_043753245.1 Chitinophagaceae bacterium | reverse complement strand
GGTCTCGTACGGATATCCTCGTACAGTTGTTCAGATTAAGAATATATTTAATATCGAATATGGTAAAAATAATGTTTTTTACTCATTATGTTGAGTGTTTTGCCAATGTACAGAACATATACAGGTGCTTTATCCTCAAAAGATTTGCAGAGCACCTCCCAGGTGTAAAGCTCGGCAAATCTTTTAGTGGATAAAGTATTTTAAGGCTGTATTTCATCTACCTGATTCTCGCTGTTATGGACTCTTTTTTTTCTCCTGTTTTTCCAGTGTTTAATTAATGGCTCTTCAGTAAAATGAGCTTGCTCCGGAGTTAAAAAACTGCAGCTCATATGCGGTCTCAAATTATTATATGCATCAATACTTGCTTTGACTTTTAATAATGCCTGTGTCCTTGACTTAAACACCTGATTTAAATTAAACTCAGTTTTGAGAATGCCATTTACTCTTTCTGCAATTGGATTTTCATAAGCTTCACCATTTTGTGTCGTGCTAATTTTAATATTATTATTTTTTAAAGTATTTGTGTAATCATAGCTGCAATATTGAACTCCTCTATCCGAATGATGAATAAGTTCCGTCTTAAAACTACGTCCTGTTATCGCCATCTTTAATGCATTTGAAGAACCTTCAATTTTTAAGTTGGGATGCAAACAATAGCCAACTATTTTTTTTGAATAGGCATCGGTAATTAATGATAAATAATTAAAATCATAAGAGATGCAGATAAAAGTAATATCGGATACCCATAATTGCTCAGAATGAGTCACGGTAAGGGTTTTAGCCAGGTCTGGGTATCTGCGAAACCAGTGGTTGGATTGAGTGGTTTTAGGATTACGACGACCTTTTGAGGTAATCAGCATCTTATGTTTTCTCAATATCTCCAGTAGCTTATCTCTTCCAATTTTCAGGCCATGACTTTTAAGAGGCTGAAATAAACATTTATACAATTTATGAATACCCATCCCTGGTAATTCTCTGCGAACCTGTTGTACCAATTCAATAGCAATCACTTCTATTTTCTCCTGATCAGAAAAATACCACTTACGATAATAATAACTCTGGCGGGATTTACCAAACAGTCTACAAAGTGGCCCGACGCCCATCCTTGTAATTCTTTTCTCTCTAATTAAGGTCACTGTTTGGTGCCAGGCTTTTTTCTTACCGGTACATTTAATTCTTTTTCTGCGTAGTCGATCATCGCGTTTAAACCATAGATCATGACATTAGCTTTTTCAAGAGCCTTCTCCAAGTCCCGGTTTTTTTGTTGCAACGCTTTAAGACTTTCTTTCTTTGGGATCTTCATTGATGTTAAAGATACCGCTCCCTTTTCTAACTTCTTTTTGTAAAGAACAATCCAGTTGCGCAATGTTGATGCATGGGGAAGACGGTATTTCTTTACCAGATCCTTTACTTCAGCCCCTTGATACATTACCATGTGAACCAGTTTTTCCTTTAACGCTGCTTTGAACTTGAATCGCTCCAGCATTCTTTCTTTCATGTGTCTGCGTTTTGCGAAAAACATGTAAAGCTATTTCAGTAGGAGACCCTTACGGTTCATCTGAATCTATCAACTGGTATTTCCTTGCCGCCGCCGCATCACAGGCTCAGGACGCCCAAACTGAATATAATGCATTGATCAACCTGGCCGGAATCATAATCAATGAAGAAGTCGGTAGTCCAAGAGCCAATTATAAGCGTTTAAGCGGCGCCGGATTTCATTTGGGTAGGGCGATTCAGTTAGCCGGATATATCAGTTTTCAGCAGGGTCAGCCTTATGACAACAGAATGTCTTATGTGATGCTGGTAGAACTGGGATTATACCTGCCGCTTGATTATTCAAAAGATATTCAGTTAAACCAGTACGCCCAAACCCTTGCTAATATCGACGCGGAAAGAAATGTAAAAGATGAACTTCACCTGCGTGTCATCGGCGCCTTATCCGGCGCACACCTTTATTTCTGTATTGCGAACGCCAACTTTTTTGCGCAATATGGAACAATCAATTACCTGAATGAAAAACGGAGTCGCGCGGTGGCTACTATTAATCATGCACAGTGGGGATTGAACGAGTTACAACAATTTTATTCTGGTTTGGGCAATGTGCAATTGTACCAGTCTTTATTATATAATTATCAGCAGCGTGCGGCCGCTTACAATAATTGACCACTCCGGAATGTTTTATTCCATGTAACATTTTCCCTACTGATAAAAGCCACTAAAATGATCGACGCGTGGACGATTCCAGGTGCGCATACCAAAATATTAAATACATCAATGTATTATAATATTATTCCTCATTTTCACGTGGTATATTTAAATCTTTCCACCAGCCTTTCTGCACCAGGAACAAATGACGGTTCTTGGTATACTGGCTGCTGAGAACCAGTTGCTCATACAGTTTTATCAGCTTCGGCAAAAGCGTCTGACCAATCTTGTCATTCTGGATGTTTTTAAGCAACTGGATTTTTTCCTTGCAGATCAGGAAGCGCGGATACCAGGTTTTTCCGGGTTTTAAAAGGATCTTTCCATTTGCTAATTTTCTTTTCTCCGCAAGCGACAAGGCATTGAACTTGTTAAACTCGGGAAAATCATCGCCATATATTTCATAACCCAGTGAGTATAATTCGCCCTTGAGTTCGAGGTAAAAATCATTGAACCATTTTCCGCCAAGCGTTTTTAATAATTCATCAGCCTCCACAAACATATTGATTCGTAAAACCAGTTTGTAAAGTCCCGGTTCTTCTTTTTTTACTGCTAACAACTCTTTATAACCCGCCATCGGAAACGCTTTGATATCCATACCCATCGTGACACATAAAGTCTGCATTTTTCCGAGCATTTCTGACCACTGATCGCAACTGGCCTTCTGTAATTTGCCAGTCGTTGCGGCATTGTTCAGATGTTCAATCAGCCTTTCGCTGATCCCCTTGACCTCTCCAAACATTTCATTATCCAGTAACCTCAGCATCGGTATCTGTCCCATGCCGGCATTAGCCAACCAGCTGATCGTTTTAATGATCCAGTTGATCTGCAATTGAGGGTTCAAGAGCATTCGGTTAATTCCATCCTCTAGATGCACCAGGTCTCTTTTTTCAAGCGACATCAACCTTTTTTCAAATGGTGGCAGCTTGCTACTGTACAGCAGGCTCGAAGCCAGCAAAACATTGTTTACATTCTTGATCATCGCTGTCCTGAGAGCGCCATACAATTCTTTGCCCAGGAACCTAAGCAGAAATTCCTGCATAGAAGGATGATGGAATGACACTTCATAATCATTTCCCGATCTGTTGATCCGCAGAATAGAACCATCGAGTTCTTCAAGGACGATATTGAATGAAACGATCTTTTTTCCATCCAGATCCTCAAGTAAATGATCGTAAGTATAACCGATATTGGCAATGGCGGCATTCTCGGCGCAAAGCACCGACATGAGCAGGATTTTATTTTCATCCTTCAGGTTCTGGAACACTTGTCCCAGGTACTCATCCGGATGATTGAGATGCTTCAGGAACAGAAATCGTACACTTTTACCTTCATTGTTATTTGCAGACTGTGCAAAAAAGGATCGGACAGATTCAGGTGAAAAATTTTTGTGCGAGGTCAGCTCAGTGATATCATAAAGCAATTCATTTTGTTCATTTTCAGACAAGGTAGCATTAGTCACATATCGCGTCAACAACGCTTCCTTTTCAATATCCAACAAATGAGAAGCGTCAACAATTATTTTGTTAAAATGTTCCTCGTTATTGATGGTGGCGAATGCTATAAATGCCCTATACACATTTTCACGGCTGGTAAAAATTAATTTATGGTTGTCATCAGCCAGGGTAAAAATGGAATATAATTTTCGGTCCCAATCGTCTGCATTCGATACTGACAACTGGTGTTTGCCAAACGCATCGTCCCAAACAAATACCTGTTTTTTATTCTCATCATAGAACCTTTCAAATTCTTGAGATTCATCAATGCGCAACGGTTCGTAATCATGCCTGATGGTATACAATAATGCAAGTATTTCCGCAATAAAGGTTTTGCCACTTTTGGGAGGCCCGGACAATAAAATAATATGCTGGTTATTTAATTTTTCCATTGCTTCATGAAATCCCCCGGTCGCCACAAACCAACGGTAAGATTCCCTGATCACATTGAGCCAGCCTTTGGTCCTTGTACTCAACTGGGCATTGATTATCTTCTTCAGCAAAAACTCCAGGTCATTTCCTGAAAGGATATTAGGAAAATTCCATTTTATCACTTCATTTTCTTCGATGCAGGTTTCTAGCTGATGGTATCCGATTATATCGAATTGTTTATTCCTGAACCCATGCGTTTTACAAAAATGGTCGAATATGTGATGTAACTGGTCAAAAAGAGCTGCGGACACCGGTAGGTTGATGACGAAAATATACACGTCCGGATTGAGCTGATTTTTGAGGAAAACGGTAGCCAGCTCATTTGCCAGGTCGGCGTTCAGCTGGTTCGCAGCCTTAGTTTTATCATCGGTTTTGGACTTGTGCTTGATCTGAAGGATCCATTTGCCCGTAAAGTTTTCGTTGTAGGGCGAGGACCCGGAATAAACAATATCCCTTCCTTTATCGTTGCCACCATGCAAAAAAGCAATGCCCGGGGCAATCATTTTCTGCAGGCATTTAAAGGACAGCAGCTCAAATTCCTGCCAGCTTAACTCTTCAAAACGATATTTCATATGAAAGGTTGGGGCCTGGTTTTGATTCCTCAATGTACTTCATCCATTTTTTACTTCGACACCTATTCCGTTATTGGTATTAATCATACTTCTTGCACGCACAATTTACATCTATACGTTGTCTCACGACCGACATGTTTAAGCTTTGCGCGTTATAGCCGACTTTCAAACATTCAATGATCCAAATTTATTTGGACACTGAAGATAAAAGGCTCGATAAAAACCCTGTTGATATTCAACGCAGAGTGGCACTTGCCTTTCGGCGTCATAGGTCATCCGATCGATAAGCCTTGTGTATCTTTCTGGGAGACGCGTCATTTTAGTTCATACTCAGCCCGATTTGAACCAATAGTCGTATTCAGACTTTCAGTATAATTACATGACTGCCTACCGAAGGATTATAGGACGGTTGGTATTCAATATATCCAAACTCCGCCAAATCTCTTATACACTTATGATACGTAGCAAGTCCGCTTATCTTCGCCACCTCCATCACCGCCGCCCTGGTAATACCCACCGGGTTCTGAAATTGGTTTAGATTATAAAAGTGGAAGAGGCCCATATACAAGGCGATATGGCTCGTCCCAATCCGGTTGTCCTGCCGGATGGCTGAAAAAAAGCTGGTTAATTCCTTTACCTCTCCCATAATTCCATCACTTTAGGCCGCATCACTGTTCAGCAGCTTTTCAATATCCTCGTACCGGTAGTAATGAATCCCGCCGACCTTACTGGAACGCAGTTTCCCGGCAATCCTGAGCCTTTGGATGGTATTGGAGGAGATATTCAGGAGTTTCCGCACTTCGGCGTTTTTAAGCCATGGCTTGACCCATTTGGCCTCCGTTGGCTCCATTAGCTGCCGTAGATCGTTCAAAAGCTGCACCCTGAACAGCTGCAGGTCCTCTTTTGTAATCACTTCAAGTCCCATACATCACGGTTTTCTGTTACAAATTGAGTGTTAGCAAAGCCGAAACCAGTTACTAAGTTCCGGCAGTAATTAGGTACGGCTCAAACCGACACCCCTTTTTTACGCGAAGTCTTTTTTTTTGGACCGGTCAGATCATCCCCAGCCTTCTGCTTTACCTCCTTCTTTTTATCCTGTTTCAGATCTTCCTTTAGCTCCGGTTTTACCTCCTTGCCCTGCAATTGCTGAACAGAATGATACTGGCTCAAATCTTCTTTTTGCATTCGCTTCATCTGCGCATCATAAAGGGTTACAGTTTTGAACTGGGGATTGGCCTCAATGAACATTTTCGAAACATTGCCATCTTTCTCAATTGACACAGATTGAATATTGCCTTTTTGCAGAGATTGCATTAAAGAGTTTTGTTTTTCAGGATCAGCCAATTCAGAAATTGAGTATTTTGAAGTGGCCGCTTTCAGGTCATAACCATAGTTCTCATGAAATTGTTTCACTTCATGATTGTTGTGCTTGTCCTTATTCTCAAAATCTAATTGTACCCATGCTTTATATCCCTGCCCTTCTTTTGTATTCAATTCCTTGAACACCGCCCTTCCCTCAAGCATGTTATATGCTTCTTTGGCCGTTATGCCTTTGCCTTTGGTCAGATAAAAGGTTTGATCAACTTTCTCACCGTTGGATCTTTGCAGCGAGGCATTGTACCTATTAAAAAAATACATATCCGAATTATCGGATTTCCGGAAATGCAGGTTCACTTCAAAAGACTTCTTATTCACTTCCGTTTTATTGGATAGGGTAAATTCAGGTTTGCCATGCTTCAAATTTGTTTCCAGGGCTTCGCTCATGTTCTCACCAAATCCCATGTATTTGATATTGTCTTTCAAATACTGAAAATTTTGCTCATTCATAAAATTGTTTTTAGCGTTTATAATTTGTTGTTGTTCCAAATGATCTATTAATGCATCAGTGAAATGATTTCCATCGCGATCATATAAACCATTCCTGTCAGGATTTACATCACTCATTTTATGATTTCCTTCTCCATAAGGTAGCTGCCGGAAAACATCTGCAATGGATCTAACATGAATGATATGAAAATGATCATGATCGCTATAGTTGGATTCAGAAAATAACAGGGCATCTTCTTTGCCT
>JAYUXA010000199.1:0-14314 GCA_043753245.1 Chitinophagaceae bacterium | reverse complement strand
GCGGCCCCAACCGTTGCCACCACGATTAATCGCAGGTCTTTGAGGCCAGGACGATACTGGCCGGGATGCCGCGTAATAACAATATTGGTTCTTCCCTTTAATGACTGGCCAAGGGAATCCATTGTTTTTCTTCCCATAATCACGGGCATCCCGTAGGTGATATTCTTAAAAAAAGCGGTATCTCTGGGAAGGTTCCATAGCAGTTTATTATCTTTTCCAATAACATTGTTATCGGAAGCTGCAACGACAATATTGACGGTCATACACGGATGATTTAAATAAATATACTACACTGCCACAGGTGCTTTTATGGGGGGATGGTGCAGGTAGTTCCCAAGCGTGAAATCTTCATATTGAAAATCAGTGATCTCTTTTACTGCCGGGTTTAATTTCACTGCCGGAGCTGGGAAAGGTGTTCTTTCCAGCTGCAGTTTTGCCTGCTCCACGTGATTATTATATAAATGAACATCTCCAAACGTATGCACGAAATCTCCTGCCCCAAGGCCGCAGACCTGCGCGACCATCAGTGTTAGCAGCGCATAGGATGCAATATTAAACGGGACCCCTAAAAAGACATCTGCACTGCGCTGGTACAGCTGGCAGCTGAGTTTACCATCCCCAACATAGAACTGAAACATGGTATGGCAGGGCATCAGTGCCATTTCTTCCAGTTCCGGCACATTCCAGGCACTGATGATGAGTCTTCTGCTGTCCGGATTACTTTTGATCTGACGGATGGTATCCGCCAGCTGATCGTATGTTTTCCCATTCGCCCCCTGCCAGCTTCTCCACTGTTTACCATACACCGGACCAAGGTCTCCATTTTCATCAGCCCATTCATTCCATATATTTATCCCGTTGTCTTTCAGGTATTTAATGTTGGTATCTCCCTTTATAAACCAAAGCAATTCATAAATAATACTCTTGAAATGAATTTTTTTTGTAGTTACCAGCGGAAAGCCCTGCTGCAGGTCGAACCTGAGCTGGTATCCAAAAACACTCTTTGTGCCAGTACCGGTGCGATCGGTTTTATTAGCTCCTTTATCCAGAATATGTTGAATTAGCTGAAGATATTGTTGCATTGGCGCAAGGTAAATAATTGTTTAGTATTTTCGTGATCCTGCGCTTCCCCCAGGTTTTGACTAATTTTTAAAATTGTACTTTGACATTCAACGAGTATTTTGAAGGCGCACTGCTAGAGGGCCTTAATTCTATGGGTTTCGAGAAACCTACCCCGATACAGGAAAAAGCCATTCCGGTGATCTTAAATAACAGAGACCTGATCGCCTGTGCACAAACCGGTACCGGAAAAACCGCCGCCTTTCTGCTGCCGGTAATTAATAAAATTATACAGGCTCATACCGACCGTATCGATACCCTTATCATCGTGCCTACGCGTGAACTGGCTATACAGATTGATGAGGCCCTGCAGGGGTTTGCTTATTTTACCCCCATTACCGCTATTGCCATTTATGGAGGTAATAACGGAAGCTCTTACGAACAGGAGAAGAAAGCGCTGACACAGGGTGCAAATATTATTATTGCCACACCCGGAAGGCTGATTGCTCATTTAAATCAGGGATATGTTAAATTCAGCACGGTGAAGCACCTCATACTGGATGAGGCCGACCGGATGCTGGACATGGGTTTCAGCGACGACCTCAACAGGATCATCAGCTTTCTTCCTGTAGATAGGCAGACCCTGATGTTTTCGGCCACAATGCCGCCCAAAATACGCTCGCTGGCGAATAAGATACTCAGAAACCCTGAGGAGGTTAATATCGCCATGTCAAAACCGGCAGATAAAGTGATCCAGGGTGCTTACCTGGTGTATAATACCCAAAAAGTAGAGCTGATCAAGCAGCTGCTTAAAGGCAAGAATTTAAAAAGTGTCATTATTTTTTCCTCCACTAAAAGCAGGGTGAAAGAACTGGAGAAAGAATTACTGCACCTGGGTTTTAATATTGCAGCTATCCATTCCGATCTGGAGCAGGATCAACGCAATGAAGTGCTAAGAGGTTTTAAAAATAAGAAAATTGCCATCCTGGTTGCCACAGATATTCTGTCCCGCGGAATTGACATCGATTCGATCGAGCTGGTTATTAATTTTGATGTACCCGGAGATGCAGAAGATTATATACATCGCGTGGGCAGAACTGCCAGAGCCGAGGCTACCGGTGTAGCACTCACTTTTATCAACCCGGCGGACCAGCGCAAATTCAGGAATATTGAACAGCTGATCGGCAGTGAGGTAAAAAAGCTGCCTTTACCAGAATCCATCGGATCAGGTCCGGACTATGATACGCCTGTTTCCAATCCTCGTCCTGGTAACTGGAAATATAAAAAGAATAATAAAAGATAGTTATGGAATTTGGCCGGGTAGATGCTGCGGAAGTAGACAAGGTGAATTTTAAACTTCCGGCAGATTCTGCTTTTACCAAATCGGTTCTTAACGCTTCTCCAAAAAAATCCACTCCAAAAGTTTATGTCGGATGTGCTAAATGGGGAAGAAAAGAATGGGTGGGCCAGATTTATCCAAAAGGAACAAAAGATGCTTTTTTTTTAGATGAATATGTGAAACATTTCAACAGCATTGAACTGAATGCAACGCATTACCAGATATACGGTCCCGATGTTATTGGAAAGTGGGAAGCAAAAGCAAAAGGGAGGGATTTTTTATTCTGTCCCAAAGTCTCCAAATCCATTAGTCATTTCAGCAATCTGGTAACCCCTGATGTGCCGCCTAAGCTTAATAAATTTTTCGAAGGCATTACCACCTTCGGTCAACATCTCGGGCCGATATTTTTTCAATTAAGTGATGCCTATTCACCGTCCAGAAAAAACAATCTTTTTACGTTTCTCCGCACACTTCCCCAGGATCTTCCATTTTTTCTGGAACTGCGTCACCCCGACTGGTTTTCAGATAAAGTCATCCGCAAAGAATGGCTGGAGATGATCCGCAGTTTAAACATTGGAGCGGTTATTACCGATGCTACCGGCAGACGCGATTGCGCTCACATGGAACTGACCGTACCAAAAACGTTTATTCGTTTTGTCGGCAACGGATTAGTGCCTACCGACTACACCCGTATCGACGAGTGGGTGAAACGTATTAAAAGCTGGCTGGACAACGGACTGCAGGAAGTATACTTTTTTATGCACCAGCACGATGAACGGTTCTCTCCGCGATTATGTGATTACGTTATTGAAAAAATGAATAAACATTGTGGCACTGAATTGAAAAGGATTCCATTTTTAGATGGACCTCGCTTGTTTTAAGGAAGCTTACAGGCCGGTTTTTTTATTTCTCAAACAATACCATCTCGCATCTTCTGTTCATCCAGGCTGTATTCGGATCCTCATTTTGTACAGCCGGTTTCTTTTTGCCATAGCTGCTCAATATCATGCGCTCTGCAGATACACCCCTGCTGTTCATGTAATCAAATACCATCTGCGACCGTTTTTTGGATAATGGTGCATTGTATTGTTCGCTGCCGCTTTGATCCGTATGGCCTTTTAAGTGCACGAATAATTTTGGATTATCCTTTAGCTTTTGTATGATCTGGTCGATCGTTGCAAAGCCATTTGAAGTCAGTGCATACTGATCGTAATAGAAATACACCGTATGCTTAACCGCTTTGTTTAAATGCATGGGGTCATCAGGGTCTGACTCTTCCTCGTCCTGCACTTCGTTCTTTTTCTTTTCAATATCCGCCAGCATCGAATCCTGTGCATTTTTCAGGGAATCTTTATTGTAGAAGTAATAATTATTAATGACGTTTGTGACTTTCACGGTACCAGTATCTTTTTTCCGTGCTTCTTCGGCATCCTTTTCTTTTTGTTTTTTAGTTCTGAATGGTATATATATTCCTAACGAATACATTAACGTGCCGGCAATATTTTTGCTGATGGCGTATCCGTATGCACCCTGACCTTCAATCATTATTTTCTTACCGGAATATTTTATACCTGCCCCTACCGGTGCGCTGATATAAGATGCTTTATTCACCAGGCCATTGATACCTGCTGCAAGAAATGGCTGAAGTTTAAACTGGTTACCCAGCAGATTGTAATATAGAGTAGCCGTGCCCAGGCCATACGTTTTACTTCTTGTTGTACTGATCAGCAACGCTTTGCTGGTCACATGACCGATGCTTGCACCCAGATCGAGGCTTGCAGAAAAATGTCCGTTTAGATTTTTATAAACGGATGCTGCAATGGACCGGTTTGATTTATTGGTAAAAGGAAGCGTTTCCGCATTGCTGAGATAAGATTGTTTTTGTTTTTCTATCATCCCGAAATCCTGCGCCTGGAATTTTAAAAAAGGAGAAATAAACCACCTTTTATCTGTTTTAACAAGAGGCTTTTTTATTTCCGGTTTTTTACTTCCCGTATTGTTCACTGTATCGGAACTTTTGTGTTGAATTATGGAAGTCCATTTTATCGTGTCTGCTCCCGGAGGGGGAATAGTGGACCCTTTCCCCGTTGTATCAAATGGAAGTTGCTGGGAAAACGCTGCAAACGTTATCATGCAAAATATAATCAGACAAATGGATTTCGCTTTCATGGATATTTAATTAAAAGTCTAATTTAACCGCCAGTTCCATGCCGTTACGCTTAAAGCCGGCAGGGTTGAAAGCAGAAATATTTACATCATACAACAATCCTATTGTTGCTTTTGAATATCGTAATTCTATATTAGGCACCAGTGCGTCATCGTACCGGTATCCCAATCCAAATCCTACCCCACCTGTAATTCCGGGAATAGACTTAAAGTAAGAAACGTTGGCAAAATGTTTATAGGCCTTACCCTGCCAGTTTAAGGTAATATTAAAAGAACATTCATCATTCTGATCGGTAATAAACCGGTAGCCACCCTGAAAACTCATCAGTTGCTTCAGCTGGTAATCAGCTGTTTTGTCGTTGTCTGTGTAAGGCTTATTTATATGCATTACCGAAGCGCCAACATACCATTTATTTTTCGGGGCATTGCTGAAAACGGATATGCCCGCATTCACATTGAAGTGATTGTATGCCCATCCGCTTGCGATCCGGTCCATACTTTGCATTCCTTCCACCGGTCCGTACTGATCGAACTGGTCGCCAAACGCTATCGTGTTTCCGATATTTAATTTACTCTGGTAATAACTGCCCTGCGCACCGAATGCAATATAAGTTTCATTCCCTCCAATAGGGACTGCATAAGACAAACCCGCAAGTCCAAGTGTATTATTTAAAATTCCTTCATTCGATTTATCCGATGCACCACCAAGGCTAAAACTCAGGTACCCTGCATTTTCTTCCTGCCTGCCTGCCTGGGACAGCAGGGGGATATCCACCATTGCGCTCATGCTTTTATAAGCCATCAACCCATCGTATTTTACACTTCTCATGTTGAATTTCACACTGAGGGTTTTGTCGGTCTTCAACGATTGATTATACCAGATAGCCATGTCCTGCACGCGCGAGAAGTTGATCTCCTGTGCCCGGGCAGCGCCTCCAAGTAAAATCAGCATCAATACTAAGTGAGAGAATTTCATAAATTATTTTATATATTTTATCTGACCAGTGTAAACATTCCTCTTTTCTGAGCTCGCACATTATTCCTGTCTGTTCCACCAATGATCCATAAATAGGTTTCGTTCGGTTGTAACACTCCTTTCAACTTTCCATCCCATCCGGCATTGACATCAACACTGTTAAATAGCTGGTTGCCCCATCTGTTGTAGATGCTGAAAAATTTAAACTGGAAGCTGCCATTTATAATAGGTCTTATAATGTCATTCGTGCCATCCCCATTAGGCGTAAATACTCTTGGTACCCATACATCATCCGCAGTAAACCGGACCTTTGCAGGACTGCCGTTGATGATATTTTTTCCTTCCACTGTAGCGGTCAGGGTTACATACCCCACTTTTTTGCTCACCAGTGAAATCACAGCATCCCCATTGGCATCGGTCAGGATCGGTTGTGTTTCTTTTATAGTTGCTTCTCCGCTGGTTATGGTAAACACAATGCGCTGGTTGGCCATCGGATTGCCGTTATTGTCTACCACGTGCGCGCGGACCGTATTTACCGCTGTTTCATCGGCTGCCGCATTATCGGTCATTACCACGATAAACGTTTCCGGTTCAGAGACATCCGCATAGGTAATAAACGTGATGGCTGCAGGGCTTCCGAAAGTGATAACAGATATAGTGTTCAGCACTGCAGTAATGGTAGCATTGCCGTTGGCCGTGCTGGTAAGTGTAAGTATGGCATCGCCGTTCGCATCGGTCGTGAACGTAAGTGATCCGGAAGGTGTTGCGCTACCGCTTGCTATAGCGAACGTCACTGTCTGGCCGGGAACCGGATTGCCAAAAGCATCCACGATATGAGCTTTAACAATATCCAGGTCCGTTCCATCTGCAGCGGCACTGTCTTTGGTAACGGTAAGTGCTGTCAGCGGGTTGGAAACATCAGGAGCGCCGGCGAGAAACTGAATGGTTGCCGGGCTGCCATTGGTAATATCTGTTCCATTAACCGTTGCCGTTATATCGAAGAATCCTGAAACCGTACTTAAGATATTAATCACCGCCTCTCCGGCAGCATTAGTAACAAATGTGGGTGCGCCAACAAAAATCGCCGTGCCGGGGGTAACTGTAAAAGAAACGGTTTGCCCTGCAAGCAGATTGCCATTTTTGTCTGTTATGATTGCAGTTACGGTATTTACCTCCACGCCGTCTGCCACTGCTACTCCCTTTGTAACGACCAGCCGGGTAGTGGCCACTGTTGTATTAGGCACATCGACAACAAATACTACAGAGGCCGGACTTCCATTCGGAATATTCACCCCATTTACAGTGGCCGTTATGGTTACCGTGCCTATCGTAGTGCTGGTTAAGGTAAGCACAGCATTGCCTGATGCATCCGTGATGGCTGTTAAAGGCCCTGGAGTTGCCGTTCCTGTAGCAATGGTAAAGGTGACGATTTGGCCGGCTACCGGATTTCCAAACTGATCGGTAATATGTGCACGGACACTATTAGCAGCAGTACCGTCTGCAAGGGATCCTGTTTTGATCACTTCCAATAAAGTGGATGGCTGGGATACATCTGGCGGATAAACAAAAGTTACAGTTGCCGGGCTGCCATTTATGATTTGTACTCCGGCAACGTCTGCCGTAATACCAACACTGCCAACGGTGGTGCTGCTCAGCGATACGAAGGCTTCCCCGTTTGCATTTGTTATTACCGTTACAGGAGTGGTAAAATTAGCCACACCTGTTGCTATGAAAAAGGTAACTGATTTATTAGGAACAGGATTGCCGGCAGCATCCGTAATTATTGCTCTAACTATATTTAAAGCAGTGCCATCTGCAATAGACCCCGTCATTACCACTTCAAGCCGGGTGGTTGGGGCAGTGACACTGGGAGCAAAAGCAACATAAGTCACTTCAATAGGATTGCTGTTAATCAATAACACGCCTCCAACTCTTGCATTCACAGCTATTTTTCCTACAATGGCGCTGGCCAGCTGAAGAAACGCATTTCCGTTTACATCAGTGGTAATGCCTATCGTCACTTCCCCTGTACCCGGGTTCCAACGAAAATTAACATTCACTCCCGCTACCGGATTTCCATCTGAATCAACAATATGCGCTCTGATCCGGTCATTTGCCGTATTATCGGCCACCGCATAATCGTCAATTATTTTAAGATAGGTGCTGTCATGGGTAAGGTCAGGAACACCCGGAGGCGTAGTTGCTGCTGATGCAGCAACATGGGCACTCATTATAATAGAGGCCAAAAAAAATAAAACAGAGAAAAATCTTTTTCCTTTTCGGGTGACCTTTGGCAAAAGGCCGGAAAACCCGAAATTGTCGGTTATTCGCATGAAATATTGGATTTATAGTAATAACACTATCGTAATAACCACAAATCTCTCCGCTTCAGTCCCGTATTAATGTTTAGGTTTTACTAATAGATATAATAACTCAACTATAGTAAAAAAATTGTGAGTATTCCAAAAACTACGTGAATTCATTTGCGCCGCCTTCTTCCTATTGTCCTTTTCTCCGGGTAATTTCTTTATTAATCAGACTCAGTTCTTTTCCTGTTTGCCCCGACACCGAACTGTTTTCACTGGCACGGCGCATTAAATAAGGAATCACATCGTGTATGGGGCCGAAGGGAAGATACTTACTAACGGAATAGCCTGACCGCGCAAGATTAAAAGTAATATTATCGCTCATTCCAAACAATTGTGAGAAATGAATATGAGGATGGTCATGCGCCACCGAAGATGCGTCGATCCAGTCTGTTGCCATCTGATTGCTTTTTTCATTATGAGATGCAATGACAACAGCCAGATGCTCTATATTACTGACAGCGAATTGTATGGCTTCATTGTAATCCGCATCGCAGTCTATTTTACCGGACTGAATGGGAGAAGGATAATTAAACGCCGCTGCTCTTTTTCTTTCCTTTTCCATGTAAGCTCCGCGGACGAGCTTTACAGCAGGCAAAAAACTTTTGGAAACGGAGGCCTCAAAACTATCTTTTAAAAACTGAAGACGGTCAGCCCTGTATAATTGAATCGTATTGTATACCACTGCTCTGCTGCCATTGTATTTTTCCATCATTTGCATGGTCAGGGCATCTACCGGATCCTGTATCCAGGACTCTTCTGCGTCTACCAATACACTTACTTTACCTTGTGCTGCCACGTCCATTATTTTCTCCATACGGTCCACTACTCTCCACCATTCCGCTTTCTCTTCTGCATTTAAGACTTCCAAACGGACGATGCCTCTAGAGCCTTCTTTACCGGAGGAAGCCTTGTCCAGTTTCTCCAGTAGCGAAAACCGGGCAAATCCTGTTACTTTGATACTGATGAACGGAATACTGGCCTGAGTAGCTGCATATTGAACAACCCGTACAAACTCTTCACAGGAATGATCGAAAGTAGACTCCTCTTCTTTTCCTTCCACGCCATAATCCAGAATAACTTTCACCTGGTACTTTTCCAGTCTGCGGGCCACAGAAGCAGTTTCCATCAGTGTTTCTCCTCCTACAAACTGATCGTAGATGGTACGGCGGATAAGTCCTTTTACAGGCAGGCCGATTTTCAGGGCCCAGGGCGTCATCAGAATACCGAGCTGTACGATCCACCGATACCCCATAGTGAAAAAAAGAAGCCTGGCTTTTTTAAGCTCTTTTGTAGTCTTATAAGCAAAGGCATGTTCTGTATTTTCGAATGATAAAGGATAAGCTTTCATGAGTGCACTGATATGAACAACAAAAATAGGAAAAGCTGTTTATGAACCGGCAGATTGTACATTGCAGTCTGTTACTGATATTTATCAGAAAAAATAATTTATATGATTAAAAGACCCTCCGAATCGGCAGTGATAATGACCGAACTGGTGCTGCCCAATGATACCAATGTTTTTGGCAATCTCATGGGTGGCCGGCTGATGTACTGGATGGATATTGCTGCTGCATTGACAGCACTTAAACATTGCGCATCTCCGACAGTTACGGCTTCGGTAGATAATATATCATTTGAAAATCCCATAAAGCTGGGCAATGTAGTGCATATCCAGGCCAAGGTTTCCCGCTCCTTCAATACTTCTATGGAAATTCATATTAATGTGTGGGGAGAGGATGCGCTGGAACAACACCGGTATAAAAGCAACGAAGCTTATTATACTTTTGTATCGCTTGATCTTAATGGAAAACCCAAAAAGGTTCCTGAAGTGACTCCTGAATCCGAAGAAGAAATAAAACTGTATGAAGGTGCTTTGCGCAGAAGGCAACTGCGACTTATCCTTGGCGGAAAAATGAAACCCGGAGACGCAACAGAATTGAAAGCGCTTTTTTTATTATAGATTTTTCTGCCCGATCGCAACCATAACCTGATCCAGGATAACCTCAACAGGTGCATCATAATCCACTGGCAATGATTCCTTGAATTGCACTGTCAGTAAGGTTCCTCTTTTATTAAATTTCAACCCCTGTTTATTGAAGGCAGTGCTAAACCCATCAATCATCACGGGTATAACAACAGGACGGTTCATTTTAATTAAATGAGCCGTTCCCTTTCTTCCCGGGGCAAAAGGAGTGGTGGTACCCTGCGGAAATTGTATTACCCAGTTTTTTTCTAAAGCCCTGGAAATTTTTCTGGTATCGGAAGGATCCAGTCCGCGTCGTTTTTCCGTGCTATTGTTATTCCAGGTACGCTTGACCGTGAGTGCTCCGCCCATAGTGAAAAGTTTACTCAGCCAGCTGCTTTTCATCGTTTCTTCCGCTGCCACATAATAAACATTTGTAAATGGATTCAGCAGGTAATAGGGAATACCGAGCCTGTTTTCTTTTCCCCATTTCACCGCACAAAAAATGTGCAGCAACATAATTACATCTGCGAAATAGGTCTGGTGATTGCTAACAAATAAAACATTTTGCCTGGGCAGACCTTTTATATGTTCAGTTCCTGAAATTTTTAATTTATTTACGAGCACAAAACCGGGGTAACTCATTGCTCCGATTACTGCATAAATTATCTTTCTGACGAATTTAATATTTTTTAACCGATGCGCTATTGCCATACTCCTTGTTTTGAAAACACTTCAACGCCGCAAATTTATGAAATTGAAATAAATATGACTGACTACAAATGACTAAATCAAATAGTTTATTATTTGCAAAATGGACAGTATGGACCAGAACATCCTGAAAATAAAAAAGCGCCTCTTTGAGAGAGGCGCTTTTTGTCAGGTAAACTAATTATTCTTTAGGTTCGCCGCCTTCCTGCTCTTCCTGTTGCAATTTCTGCTTCAGTTGTGCAAGTGCTCCAAGATCTCCCAATGTAGCTTTTTCCACTTTGCTTTGGATAGTCTTTACGGTCTTTCTCGTAGTGTCGGCTTCGCTGCGTGCTTCTTTTTTAGCTGTTTCTTTTTCCTCGATCTTCACCTGTTCCCAGATCCTTGCATGCGATACTACAATGCGTTTTTCATTGCGGTCGAACTCGATCACCACAAATTGTGTTGTTTCATCTGCTCCGACTGTTTTACCGTCTTCTTTTGCAAGATGGCGGTTAGGCGCAAATCCTTCCAATCCGTAAGGCAGCTGAACAATAGCACCCTTGTCGTCCTTTCGGCTAACGGTACCTTCGTGAATCGTTCCAGGCGCAAAAGTATCCTGAAGTGTGTTCCATGGATCTTCTTCCAACTGTTTGTGTCCTAACTGCAACTTGCGGTTTTCCTTGTCAATGCCAAGAATGATCACATTAATATTGCTGCCCACTTTTGTGTATTCAGACGGATGGTTAAAGCGTTTCAGCCAGCTCAGGTCACTGATATGGATCATACCGCCGATGCCTGGTGAAAGCTCCACGAATACGCCATAAGGAGTGATGTTCTTGACAAGACCCGTATGCCGGCTGCTTTCAGGAAATTTATTTTCGATGGTGCTCCATGGATCTTCGCTCATCTGTTTAATAGAGAGACTCATTTTGCGGCTATCCTTGTCAAGAGTTACGATTTTAGCCTCATGCTCATCATTCAATTTAAAGAACTCTTTAGCATTTATGGGAGTATTTGCCCAGGTGATTTCACTCACGTGAACCAGACCTTCCACTCCCGGAAGAATTTCCAGAAACGCGCCGTAATCTTCAATATTTACCACTTTGCCCTTGACAACAGATCCTTCTGTAACGGTTTCCGGCAGAATATCCCACGGGTGGGGGGTCAACTGCTTAAGGCCAAGACTGATCCTCTTTTTCTCATCATCGAAATCAAGTACTACTACTTTCAGTTTCTGGTCCAGCTTCAGCACTTCACTCGGATGGCTGATACGTCCCCAGCTAATGTCGGTGATGTATAGCAAACCATCCAGGCCACCCAGATCCATAAATGCACCAAAATCGGTAATATTTTTGATAGAACCTTCGAGCACCTGGCCTCTTTCGAGTTTGCTCATGATCTCTGCACGTTGTGCTTCAATATCACTTTCAATAAGCGCCTTGTGGGATACTACAGCATTTTTGATCGCTTCGTTGATCTTCACGACCTTAAACTCCATGGTCTTATTTACGAACTGGTCGTAATCGGTAACAGGTTTAACATCGATCTGAGACCCGGGAAGGAAGGTTTCCATACCGAATACATCAACGATCAATCCTCCCTTGGTTTTGGAGGTCACTGTACCGGTAATTAC
This sequence comes from Chitinophagaceae bacterium, assembly GCA_043753245.1. Lineage (GTDB taxonomy): Bacteria > Bacteroidota > Bacteroidia > Chitinophagales > Chitinophagaceae > Flavitalea. The sequence continues at coordinate 2,119 of JAYUXA010000199.1, read as the reverse complement.
TTCGCCAGTCTTATGAACTTCTACAATTCTTTCCCATGCACGGGTGATACGGGCCTGTTTGCGGCTTAAATTAAGATTGCCTTCGCGATCTTCTTTTTCAACAACCATCACTTCCACTTCATCACCCACCTTAAGGTTGGGAATGTCGCGAAATTCATTGAACGAAACCAGACCATCACTTTTAAAGCCGATGTTGATGACAACATCTGTCTTCGTGATCCCTACTACGATACCCCTTACGAGTTCGCCGTCGGTAACCGCCTTGAAAGTGCCTTCATACACGTGATCATACTTCTTCTTTTCCTCGTCTGTGTAAGAAGCCACATTACGCTTGTCTATGCTCCAGTCAAAATCATCATGTGCAGTCTCTACTTTAGGTACTGGCTCTGCTTTTCGTGCCAATTCTGGCTGAGGAGTGGCTTCCGCCGGAGGCGCGATTTCTGTTTGCCGGGCAATTTCTGCCGGAGGAGCAATTTCCTGTACAGGTTGATTTGTTGTCGCTGTAGTCTCTTGCGGAACCGTAGACTCCTGTATTTCAGCGTTTGGGTTAACAATATTGTTGTCTGACATAATAAACCCGATGGTTTTATTTCGGGGGGGCAAAGATAGGCAATTTTGCTGCATTATTGCCTGCAATCCATCCGCTTGTCCAGGCGTGTTGAAAATTAAATCCTCCTGTCACACCATCTACATCCATGATCTCGCCGGAAAAGAAAAGACCCTTTACCAGCCTGCTTTCCATGGTATGTGGATCGATCTCTGAAAGGGCTACGCCCCCCGCAGTCACAAACTCTTCTTTAAAGGTAGTTTTCCCCGCTGCTTTAAGTTCGTAAGCACTGATATGTTTGACCAACCGGTTTTGATGAACAGCAGGCAGGTCACCCCATCGCACAGGTTCGTCTATTCCACTGATACTGCAGAGGTGATCCCACAGCCGTTGCGGTATTTCAAAAGGGTTACGGGTAGAGACTTTCCGGCCCGCGAACTCCAGACGCGATTCGATCAGTTTGTCGCGTACAAATTGCTCATTGTACATCGGTGCCCAGTTTACCAACAAGGTAAACCGGTAATCCACTGCTGCGAGTTCCCTTGCACCCCTTGCACTTAATTTAAGCACCGCGGGTCCACTGAGTCCCCAATGCGTTATCAGAACGGGTCCCGATTCTTCCAGACGGCTACCCTGAATCCTGATCTTAGCCTTAGTACTTATCCCCATCAGTGCAGTGATCGCTTCTCCGGGCATATTGAATGTAAAAAGAGAAGGAACAGGAGCACTAACGGTATGACCGATATTCTTCAGCCACTCAAACATCGACTCTTTAGGATAACCCCCACAAGCCACACAGACCCGTTCTGCCGTCTCAGATGACCCATCACTATAGATCAGCTTCCATTGGTCTGCCTCTGCATACAACGCTTTCACATCCTTGTGAAGCCGGATTACTACCCGGAACATATCTGCTTCTTTCAGAAGGCAGTCGATGATCGTCTGCGAACTGTCAGAAACCGGAAATATGCGTCCGTCTGCTTCCGTTTTTAAGAGAATACTTCTTTGCTTAAACCAGTCAATCGTGTCATCAGTAAAAAACTGTCGAAATGCTTTTTTTACAAAATTTTCTCCTCTTGGATATTTTTTGATCATTTCCGGAATAGAAAAGCAGGCATGGGTTACATTACATCTTCCTCCGCCGGAAATTCTTACTTTCGACAGGAGTTTGTCCGATTTTTCAACAAGGATAACCTCCATTTCCGGATTTATCCGTGCAGCGGTCACCGCACAAAAAAATCCGGCCGCTCCGCCACCTATAACGATCAATCGCATGCTGTGTATTTATTTATTCCATGAAAATCCGGGAAAAACAAAATAGTAAATAGTCCACCAGCCATTTAAATTAGATAAATAAAATTCAAATGGTGCTTCATAATGAACCTGTTCTTTCCCTTCCGTTACTGCATCATAGCGTACCAGCCCTTCTACATGCGCATCGCCTGTTTCATCGCTTTCTCTCCAGTTAAAATCAGTTTTGGTAATAGTATACGCGCAATTGAAAAATGAAGTGTAGGCTTCAAAAATATGGAGGATCTTTTTAATAACCTCTTCTCTGGAGAATATCCGCGT
>JAYUXA010000198.1:0-6791 GCA_043753245.1 Chitinophagaceae bacterium | reverse complement strand
TAACCTGAAGATAATCGCTTATTTCACGAAGCTACGCCCTTTATATTAAATCGGTTGCAGAGAGAATATATCAGGAGAGTTCTCTGTTAATAAGGTACGGCTATTTTTGTTTGAATGGTTTGCGCACTAAAGTATCCCAATGCGCGGTTGGATATATTTCCTATCGGATTGGAAGGAGCTCCGGAATCAAAGTTGTCACCTCCCGCAACTGGTCCCAACGTATTAAGATAATTCCAAACATTCTTGTCGATACAATTCATTTGCAGGGACACCGTATCGCCCAGCCGTATATAAGCACTGTCGGAAAAAATTTGTTCATTGATGTACAGGCCGTTGGAAAGGCGGTCGTCAAAAACAGATATTTCTTTCAGCTTCCGCCCACTCACTACCTGCGAAAAGGAATACCAGTTGTTGGTTCCGGCAGGATCCTGGAAATGCGCGATCGCATTGATTTGAGCAGATCCAAAAATATTCAGACTTTGAAAGGTCAGTGAATCCAGCACCACCGGCATCACCATGGTAGAACTGGCAGTGTAGGTCTGCCCTTCAGCGATTACAGATAACCGGTAGCTGTGGCCAGGAATACCTTCGATGGCATTCGTTACATAAGTGCCGGGAGTGGTTTCCGTGAGTATATCGGTGACTGAACTGGTAACATCTGTTATGGTTACTGTGGCGGCTGACACTGGTGGAAAATCATTAGAGGCCGTGAAATTTACGGTCTTACTGATTAAAACCTGGTACGGGCCGCTTGTATTTGTTATAACTGCTTCTATGACGATGTTGGAAGCGACATTACTCAGATCGAGCTCAATCACTTTTGTACAGGAGTAAAAGGAGAATAGGCCTATTGTTATAAACAGCCATTTTGGAATAGATGTTTTCATCGTCTTAAAATTTAAAGTTGTAGGTAACGGAAGGAACCCAGCGAAACAAAGACGTTTGTTTTGCCTGTGTTTTTGCAGGGTCGTTGGGGTTATCCTCAAAAGTAATACTATAGGCATTCTGACGACCGTATACATTATACAGGGAAAAGGTCCAGCTTCCCTGCCATCTGTTGGTTTGTTTTCCCAGCACCGTGGCTGCAAAATCCAACCGGTGGTAGGCAGGCATCCGGGAAGCATTGCGTTGCGTATAATAAAAAACAGTTTGTCCGTTCACTTCGTATTTACCAGTTGGGAACGTAACTGCATTGCCGGTATTGTAGACGAAGTTGCTGGAAAAAGTCCACTTTTTATTAGCCTGGTAGATACCTACAATGGCCATATTGTGTGTCTGGTCCTGTTTGGCAACATACCAGTTACCTTCATTTATTCCATTGATTTGCTTTTCGGTTTTTGAGAGCGTGTAACTAACCCAGCCGGTTAATTTTCCTTCTTTTTTCTTTAAAAATAATTCAAGTCCATACGCCCGGCCTTTTCCAAATAATAATTGAGATTCTACATTTTCATTGGCCCGCAGCTCTGCCCCATTTTTATAATCAATTTGGTTTTGCATGGATTTGTAGTAGATCTCCGAAGAAAACTCGTATTTATTATCGTTAAAATTTCTATAGTAGCCTAATGATACCTGATCGGCGATCTCCGGCTTTACGTTCAGGCTGCTGGCAATCCACAGGTCGGTCGGATTTACGGATGCAGAATTGGAAAGTAAATGTAGATTCTGCACATTTCTGGTGTAAGAGGCTTTGATGGAATGAGCGTCATTAAACTGGTAGCTGGCAGAAAACCGGGGTTCGGGATTAATATACGTTTTAGCAACCTGCCCTCTTTTATAAACGGAAGAATCTATTGTGTTTCCTTGCATATCATACGTATAAAATTCACCTGGCCCCAGTACACTAAGTGCAGACAGGCGCAGTCCGTAATTAATCTTCAGATTTTCTACCGGTGAATATTCATGCGAAATATATGCAGCATTTTCGAGCGAAAATTTCTTTTGCAATTGTTGTGAACGAAAACTGGAGGATTCGCTTGCATCCACTATGCCCGGAGAAACAGTATGATGTATCAAATTAAATCCAAAATTTATTTTATTGTTGTTGTTAATATAATACTGAAGATCTTCTTTAAAGGAGAAGTCTTCTATTTTCGATTTAATGATAATATCGTTATTCTCTGAACTCAGCTTGATATTATAATTGTAATTGCTGTAGATCAGAGATGTATTAGAAAATAAGCGACTGTTGAAGATATGATTCCATCTTGCTGTACCGGTGCTGTTGCCGTAGTCGATCCCGAAAACTCCTCCGAAACTCAGGCGGTCTCTTCCAAAATAACCCGACAGGTAAACTCTGTTGCGTTCATTGATTTTGTAATTACTTTTTACATTGAGGTCATAGAAATTTATTTTACTGGTATTTATGGAGGAATCCCCGGATAATTTCAGGAAGATATCAGCGTAGGTTCTCCTGCCGCTGACCATAAAAGAGCCTTTATTTTTAACGATCGGGCCTTCTATATTTAAACGGGATGCGATCAGTCCTATGCCCCCGCTGGCATGGTAGCTCTGATTGTTCCCATCATTCATTTTAATATCTACCACAGAAGACAAACGTCCTCCATATTCGGCAGGCATGGCACCTTTGTATAAAGTCAGGTCTTTTATGGCATCTGAATTAAAAGAGGAGAAAAAACCCAGCAAATGCGAAGCGTTATAAACAGTAGCTTCATCAAGCAGAATAAGGTTCTGGTCTGCACCTCCTCCGCGAACAAAGAAACCTGCATTTCCTTCCCCGGCAGATTTTACACCAGGCAAAAGCTGTATGGTTTTTAATACATCCTTCTCCCCGAAGAGTACCGGTACATTTTGAATTTCAGTCACGGATAATTTTTGCACGCCCATTAAAGATCTGGAAACGTTTTCATTCTTTTTTCTGGAACTCACTACCACCTCCTGCAACTGCACACCTTTCTGTACCATTTCTATGGGAAGGGAGCGGTTCTTATCCAGAACAATTTTTATGGATTCCTGCTGGTAACCTCCCATAGTGACCACCAGCGTATAGTTGCCTGCAGGAGCATTAATGGAGTAAAACCCATAGGCGTTGCTGACCGTTCCATACCGGGTGGCTTCCTGTAAATAAAAAGAAGCACCGATTAATATTTCGCCTGATATTTTCTCTTTTATCGTACCGCTAACGGAAAATTTCTGCTGTGCTAAAGCCGGAGCCACAATCAGTATTGGAAGTAATAACCCCGCCCACCAAAAAACGTTACTTATCTTACTTTTCATTTATACCACCTTAAATTTATGATGTCTTTTTTACGCCTTAATTATGAATAATTCAGGTAGTATTGTCCTTATACGGGCACAAAACTATAGGATTGCAGTGAAATAAAACACGTTAACTGAGCAAATATTTGATCAGGATGCACCATAACGATTGCGGGATTAAATGCTGATAACCTATTCTTCCTCTTTAATGATGCTGTCTGAAAATGCGCATAAGGTCCGCTTCAATTCTTTGATTATCTTCATAACAGATCATTTGATAGATTATGAGCGCCCGGAAAATTTTACTTTTTACCTTTTTTAGTATTCGTGATCAGGGGTTGACTATGTATAACAGTTTCTGCTCTATGAAACAAAAACGGTCTATTTTTTTTCTTTTTTTAATTATAGCTTCTTCCGCTCAGGGCCAGTACAATAAGGTGACACTGTCCGGTCTTATAAAAGATTCAGGAAGTAAAATACCTTTATCATTTGTAAATATTACGTTGAAAACAATCAGGGACAGTGCTTTTGCCGGAGGAACCATTTCCGGAGAAAATGGTCGGTTTATATTGTCTGAGATTAATAATGGCAATTATCTGCTGTTCATTTCTTATGTTGGTTACCAGACGAAAGTAGTTTCAGTATCCGTAGGACAGTTATCCAACTTCCTTGAACTGGGAACCTACGAGCTCCGACCCGAGGCAAATGCGCTGGAAAAAGTTACCATCTCGGCTAAACAGGAAACTATGTCTTCGACTATGGACAGGAAGACCTTTAACCTGTCGGATAATATTAGCCAGACCGGCGGATCAGTGCTCGAATCAATGAAAAATCTTCCAGGCATCACTACCAGCCAGGATGGCAAAGTGCAACTGCGCGGCAGTGATAAAGTAATGGTACTACTGGATGGGAAACAAACTGCCCTGACAGGTATTGGTGGGCAATCCGGACTAGACAATATTCCTGCATCTGCAGTGGAGAAGATCGAGATCATCAATAACCCATCTTCTAAATTTGATGCAAATGGTAATGCGGGCATCATTAATATCATTTACAAAAAGGAAAAGAAAGAAGGTTTTAATGGGAAAGTCGGAATTTCCGGCGGGTTGGGCGCGTTGTGGATCAAAAGAGAAAACTATCCCACCATCCGGCCACAATACCAGGCCACTCCAAAAATTAATCCTTCCTTGTCGCTTAATTACCGCAAAAATAATATCAATTTATTTTTCCAGGGAGATAACCTCTACACCCAGACACTCAATAAGAATGAATTTGCAGAGCGGTATTATGATAATGGCACTATTGTAAAACAACAAACCAAAAGAAATAGAACAACGAATATTGTTGCTTTAAAAACAGGAGCTGATTGGTATGTAAACAAAAATAATACACTTAATGTTTCCGGTCTGTTCAGTAGTGAAAAGATCCTTGACCGGGGAGATCAACCTTTTTTTAACAACGACCTGACGCATAGACAACGTCTCTGGCAATTTCTGGAAGATGAATTAAAAACAACATTCTCTGCCTCTCTGGGTTTGCAGCGTAAATTTAAACAGCCGGGAAGATCCCTGAACGCAGGTTTTAATTACACTTTTCACAGAGAAGATGAAAAGTATTACTTTACGAATATCCTCCCGGCATATACCGGCCTTGATTCTTTTAAACTACTATCTGACGAAAATGTGGCGGACCTTAATGTGGATTATATTCAACCGCTTAGACATGGCCGGTTTGAAACCGGATTGAAATTTCGAAGAAGGTGGATCCCGGTCAATATGCAATTTAAGCCAGGCGTTTATTCGGCAATCGATTCCTCAGCAGGCGGCCACGTCAATTACGGAGAGACTATTCCAGCAGTTTATGGAACCTATATCTTCGACAACAATATCTTTGAGTTCGAAGGAGGCGTTCGGGTGGAATATGTAGATCTTAAATATGACGTAAATCCCAACCATCCTACTTATAAAAGTGATGGCTATAACTATATCCAGCCTTTTCCCAACCTTCGCATTGTTTTTAAAATCAGTGATAAAAATAAAATCTCACTTTTTTATAACCGCCGGGTCGACAGGCCCAATGAAGTAGATATCCGCATTTTTCCAAAATACGATGATGCGGAGATCATTAAGGTAGGTAATCCAGCACTTCGTCCTCAGTTTACATCCACGTTTGAATCAGGATATAAAACCAACTGGAACGGAGGATACCTGTTTACCGCTCTTTATCACAAACGGATCAATGCTACGATTACAAGGATTGGAAGTATTGTACCCGGCAGTACTCTTATCTATACTATTTTTCAAAATGCAGGCAAAAGTTATACTACCGGCATTGAATTATTCGTATCTCAAAATACTGCAAAATGGGCCACCTTCAATCTTAACCTGAATGGTTACCAGAATATCATTGACGCTTTTGCGGTACTAAACAAATACCCGGTGGAAAATATGTTTAGTGCCGGCCGGGAAAAGATTTTTTCCGGCAATCTTAAATTTACCAGTTTAATACACCTCAACAAGCAACTGGATGCACAACTTACAACGATTTACCAATTACCCGACCTTGTACCCCAGGGTAAGATATTCTCCCGGTTTTCCATCGATGCCGGTTTAAAACAGATCATACAAAAAGGAAGGGGCGAACTGGTGTTGAATGCTACCGATATTGCGAATACCCTTCAACTAAAGAAAGAGATCAAAGGCCTTGGCTTCCGGTATAACAGCAACGATTTGTATGAGACCCAGGTGATACGAATTGGGTATAGTTATAAGTTCTGATCTGCCAAAATCAATCAAATATCCATTCTTTGGTAAAGTCATTGCCCCGATATATGAAATGAATATTCCCTAAGCAGAATTTTTAGTCATTTCGGGCTCTTATTAATTTATCCAGGCATCTTCATTATCACTTTTATAAGACTTAATTATTTCATAATCTAACCTGGAATCGTTTTACTCCTATCGATCGTACTTTCAATGGTAACTTAAACCCATGAATTTAACATTAGGGATCACGGTTGCGGTACTATCCATTATTATATATCCTGTAAGACCAACCAATTTCACTTCTGAAATACCGGTGAAAGGATATACTTTGTTTTGGAATGATGAATTTAAAGGTACCCGTCTGGATCTTTCCAAATGGAATCACAGGGGGCTTGGTAAGCGGGAAGACGGCTATAATATGCAGGAATCTGCAACATTAGATGGGAAAGGCTGTCTGGTCATTGAGGTAAGTGAGCATCAGGACTCTATATGGACAGGAATGATCTCCACTGAAAATATTTTTTCAACTCTTTATGGATACTTTGAATGCAAAGCCCGATTGCCGGGGACGCCTGGAACGTTTGCTTCTTTCTGGTTACAGTCACCCCTCATTAACAACGAGACCGGATCACCGGAGATCAACGGCGCAGAAATCGATATTTTCGAATACTTTCCGCATGCACAAAAGGATTCTGTTGCGCACACGCTACATTATGGAGGGTACGGAAAGGGCCACCGTGTGGCCGGACCAGTATGGGGGAAATTGCAAAACACAAAAAACGATTTTCACACTTTCGGGCTGGAGTGGTC
>JAYUXA010000197.1:0-6798 GCA_043753245.1 Chitinophagaceae bacterium | reverse complement strand
CATTCAAAAAACCGCTCCCGGTAAAACAATCATCGACTATGCACTGCTCACGCATTTTCATGACGATCATTTTGGTGCATGGTATCCGGAAGCACCCAGGTCTGAAAAAGGTAATTATGTGCTGACCGGAATTACGGGGGTCGCTGAACTTATTCCCGTTCATACTTTAATTGATCGCGGGTATCCATCGTACAATTATCCTTATGCGTTTAAAACGAAGTCCGCTATTTATGGTGGAGGAGAGATCGCATTTAATAACACCATGCAAAATTATTTTGCATTTACAGCAGCGGGTAAAATGAATGAACTTCATCTGGATAGCCTGCGGGCCGGAAGCCGTACGCAAATTGTTTTATTGAAAGAACCGGAGAAATACCCGAATTTTTATATTCAGAATATTAAAAACAGCCAGTGGATATGGACGGGGTCCGATTCTGCCACGAATACCCATTATCCGGAGAGTGTTCTGAATAATCCTGCGACCTGGCCAGATGAAAATGCACTGAGTCTTGCACTCACCATTAATTACGGGCCGTTCACATATTACACCGGCGGTGATAATCCGGGTATTGTATTTTTGGGAGATGATTCTTTGAGAGACCTTGAAACGCCTATTGCAAAAGTGGTTGGTGAGGTGGATGTCGCTACTATGGATCATCATGGCAACCGTGATGCATTGAATACGTTTATGATACAAACCTTAAAGCCCGCGATATGGATCGGGCAGACCTGGTCTGCCGATCATCCGGGTCATGAAGTTCTTATACGGCTCACGAGCAGGGATATCAATAGCAAACCCGGTAAACTTTTTGCAACAAATATGCTGGAAGCAAACAAGCTGGTAATTGGCCCATTGATTGACCAGTCGTATACCAGCCAGCAGGGTCATGTGGTGGTTCGGGTGAAGCCTGGGGGAAGTGCTTATGATGTAATTGTTCTGGATGATATCAATACAGCCATGAATGTAAAATCCATATCAGGTCCATATCAGTCAAAATCAAATAAACAATAAATGAAAAATAATCTGCTACTCGCTCTTGCGCTGATTTTTTCTCTTTTTGCAACTGCTCAGAAATCGGGGACGGAGAATGTTATCATTGTCACGATGGACGGCTTAAGGTGGCAGGAAGTTTTCCAGGGTGCCGACAGCGTGCTTACGCATGATACAACAGCAATATATTCTACCAAACACGTGCAGCGAAAGTTTTGGGGGGAGAACGAACAGGCAAGACGGAAAAAGCTGATGCCTTTTCTTTGGTCTGTCGTGGTTGAAAAAGGGTTGTTACTGGGCAACCGGCATTTCAAGAACTACGTTGAAAATGCGAACCCCTACTGGTTTTCTTATCCCGGCTATAATGAGCTATTTACCGGATATCCGGATACAGCCGTTAATTCAAATGATAAAGTGCCGAATAAAAATGAATCGGTATTAGGGTATCTGAATACACTTCCGGAATATAAAAATAAGGTGGCGGTATTTGGTTCATGGAATGTATTTTCCTCAATTTTTAACGCACAGAGCTCCGGACTGTTCGTGAATGACGGTTTTAAGAATGTCACCGGTACAATTACTGAAAAGCAGCAATTATACAATAAGCTGCAGTTTGAGCTGCCTGATTTATTTAAAGAGGATGAACGGCTTGATGCAGCCACTTTTAATATGGGTTTTGAATACATGAAAGTAAATAAGCCGAAGGTGATGTTCTTTGGTCTGGGTGATACTGATGAGTTTGCTCATGCAGGCATGTATGATTTATATCTTGATGCTGCGCAAAAGTCGGATGCCTGGATAAAACAGTTGTGGGAATACATTCAATCTACGCCGTCTTATGCCAATAAAACAACGTTGATAATTACTACAGATCACGGACGGGGAGTTGCTGCCGGCGGTACCTGGAAGCACCATGGACAAAAAATTCCTGAATCAAAGGAAATGTGGATGGCTGCTATTGGTCCATCTGTTAAGCCAACAGGAGAATCCAAGCAAGCTGCGTTGGTTTATCAGGGTCAGCTTGCTGCTACGATAGCCGCCTTGCTGGGCAAAGAATTTAAGCCGCAACATCCTGTATTGCCCAAATTGGAATGGAAATATGCCCGATAATGCGTAATGGGAATAACCATATGAGGTAGTCCCCTCCTGTTTTGCATTAGTCAGGAATAAAATTAATAAAGATTTCAATATTACATTTTATTGCTTCTGCTATGATACATAAAATAAAGAAGGAGGAATTTCCTCCTTCTTTGTAGGGTGGACCCACCTGGGCTCGAACCAGGGACCCACAGATTATGAGTCTGTTGCTCTAACCAACTGAGCTATAGGTCCGTCAGATACATCTGATGGGCGGTAAAAATAAAGAAAAATTGTGGACGAAGATCAAGTAAATCCTATGGCTATTACAGTTTTTCTTAGATTTTACCTGTGAGAACAATTAATGAGTTTAGGAAGCCTCCGCATACTAACTGGCCATTTTTGAATTATCCTTGAGCTCTACCCATTGTGTTTCCCGTTCCCGAATGTTTTGCATGACCGCCTGAACAAACTTTATTCTCGGACGTGGAGCCAGGGTATCCCGCATGATCTTTCGTATAGACAGGATTACCGTAATAGCATCCAGCCCGGGTTCGGACTTCACAATAATGTCCAGAAGATAATTAAATTCCCAGGGCTGTTCAGGAAAGAAAATGTCTTTATCCTGTTCAAGGGATTGTTTTTCTTTATCGTATGTTTCCCAGGAAGCGGAAAGAATTTTAGATCCAGGCATAGTTCGGGTTGTAGGGGTTAATCTATTGTAAAACTAAAAAATACCCTTAGACATATAAAGAGGACCAATACCTGATTTTTAACGTACAACTACGTGTATTATCTACGCAAATGCATCATTTATAAATTATTTCACAGGAAAATGAAAGAATGCTAAATTGATTTAGGACATTGAGCCAGTTAATACATTCTGACCTGCTTTAACCCTTCCATAATGTTAAGACATTTATTCTTGGTAGTGATCATTGCTGCCTTTAACTCCTGCTCCTGTACGCAAAGTCATGGAAGACCTTTCCAAAAAGATATACATGACTTTAAAAAAGAAGATGCCAGGGTTTTTCCCCCTGCAAATGCAATTTTATTTATTGGAAGCTCTTCGTTTACCAAATGGAAAGATGTTCAGGATTATTTTCCCGGACGCGTTATTATAAACAGAGGTTTTGGTGGCGCTACATTCGAAGATGTGATTGCCTATGCCAATGAAATTATTCTTTCTTACAAACCTAAGCAGGTAGTGATCTATTGTGGGGACAATGATATTGCCGCTGGCGTTCAGGCACCAGAAGTGCTGCAACGGTTTATGGATCTTTTTAAGATCATCAGGTCGGTGCTGCCCAATACCAATATTGTCTTTGTATCTATAAAGCCCAGTCCGGCGCGTGTGAAGTTAATGCCCGTGGCGGAAGAGACCAATGTCATGATCCGGCAATTCCTTTCCACGTATCCGGAGACAGCTTATGTGGATGTTTTTCACCCTATGCTAGACAAAAAAGGACAGCCAAGAGCAGAATTGTTTGGGGAAGACAGCCTGCATATGACTGCGGCCGGGTATAAGGTCTGGCAGAATGCCATCAATCCAGCGCTGCTTAGGCAATAGAATACTATCAGACATATGTTTTTAAATTCACAGCTCTCTTTTTCTACTACTTGATTTCTTCAAATTCGATGTAATCACCAGTTCCCTGATTTTCCCTCCGGCTCTGTGGTTCAGGACCTGCGTGCCGGGAAGAGGATTCCCGAACATTCTCCTGCCCTTCCATTTTCCCCTGAAATGCACGCATCTGCTGTTTCATCTGCCGGGTAGCTTTGAAGACCGGTATCAGAAAATTAAAAACAAACCTGAACAGCCAGTAAAGTATAAAAGCCCAGATAATGTACCTCAACATGAGTGCGAAGTTAGTACCATCAGGAATAACAAATTGTTAAGGGTAAAGATGGCGGGTATTTTTGTTTTGGTAATGATACATGGTAATCCTTACCTTTGAATACGCAAAAGATAAGGAAGGAAGGGAACGGGAACGTTCCCTTCTTCATTTCACATGATAATTGAAACCCAGGCACAGGCTGTTGAGCGGATGATCGGAGGCATAATTGCCGGTGATCCTGAATATTTTTTGGTAGAAGTAAAAATTCGACCCACTAATAATATTAAGGTATTCCTTGATGGAGATAAAGGGATACCGATTGAAAAATGCGTAGCCTACAACCGTCAGCTGTACAAGATGTTAGAGGAAACAGAGTTGTTTCCCACAGATGATTTCTCGCTTGAAGTATCCTCGCCGGGGCTGGATGAGCCTCTGAAATTGATCAGGCAGTATCAAAAGAATACCGGCCGGAAAGTGGAGGTGCTTCTGAAAGACGGGGTAAAAATAGAAGGTCTGCTCAAGGCTGTTAGTGAAACCTCTGTAGAGGTAGAGGAAACGCGCGGGAAAGGCAAAAAACAAGAAATCATTCAGCATATTTTTCCTTTGGAATCAATAAAATCGACAAAAATTCAAATAGTTTTTTAAACGCTGTTCACGGAAACAGCATACTAAACTGATCTTATGGCCAGTATTAACTTAATCGACGCTTTCCAGGACTTTAAAGAAGCCGAAAACATAGACAGGCCCACGATGATGAAAGTGGTAGAAGATGTTTTCAAAACACTGCTTCGCAAAAAATACGGCAGTGATGAAAATTTCGACGTCATCGTGAATGCTGAAAAGGGCGATCTTGAAATTGTACGCCGCCGCATGATTGTGGAAGATGGCGCTGTGGCTGATCCTCTGGCAGAAGTAGGATACAGCGACGCTGCTAAGATTGAACCCGATTTCGAGGTGGGTGAGGAATTGTATGAGGAAATTAATATCATGGATTTTGGCCGCCGTGCCATCCTGGCTGCCAAACAAACGCTCGCCAGCCGCATCAGCGATCTGAAGAAAAACGTGCTCATAAAAAAGTACGGCGAAAGAGCCGGAGAGATCATTAGTGCGGAAGTGTACCAGGTTTGGAAAAAAGAGATCTTGCTGCTGGATGAAGATAGCAGTGAACTGATTCTTCCTAAATCGGAACAGATCCCGCAGGATTATTTTAAAAAAGGCGAAAGCATCCGTGCGGTAGTAAAAAAAGTAGAACTTAAAAACAACTCACCTGTTATTATTCTTTCCCGCACCTCCCCGGCCTTTCTTGCAAAACTGCTGGAAATAGAAGTGCCGGAAATATTTGATGGACTGATCGTGATCAAAAAGATCGTCCGGGAGCCTGGAGAACGCGCTAAAGTAGCAGTAGAATCATACGACGACAGGATCGATCCTGTAGGTGCCTGCGTAGGGATGAAAGGTAGTCGTATCCACGGAATTGTACGGGAGTTGAAAAATGAAAATATTGATGTGATCAACTGGACAAGCAATATTCAGTTGCTGATTCAGCGTTCACTCACGCCTTCGCGCATTACCAGTATGGAACTGGATAATGAAAAGAAACACGCAAACGTATACCTGAAGCCGGACCAGGTTTCCCTTGCTATAGGCAAAAAAGGGGTTAACATTAAGCTGGCGCAGGAATTGACAGGGTATACCATTGACGTATTCCGGGATACAGAAGGCGAGATACAGGAATTTGATATCGACCTGGATGAATTTAGCGATGAGATCGAAACCTGGATAATCGATGAGTTTAAAAGGATCGGTTGTGATACAGGAAGAAGTGTGCTTGCACTAACTCCTGCAGAATTAGAAAGAAGGACAGATCTGGAGATACAAACAATTGAAGATGTACGTAAAATATTAAAAGCAGAGTTCGACAAGGAATAACTAAATAAAAAACTTTAGTGCATCCAGACAGCGAACGACGAAATAAATTGTCTTAAAATAACGAATGGCAGAAACAACAACACCCCGATTAATGGCAGCCGCCAAAGAGTTCAACGTAGGAAAAGATACGTTGGTCGATTTTTTGCTGGTCAAAGGGTTTAGCAAGGATGATCTTAAACCTACTTCCAAACTTTCTGAAGATATGTATCGTTCGCTGCAACAGGAATTTCAGGGAGATAAGGTAGCCAAATTAAAAAGCGACCAGATCGACCTGCCTAAAGGTGCGGTAGAAGCAAGAAAGAGAAAGGAAGACGAAGCAATAACATTTAGAAAGGATACTAAAAAGCCGGTTGAGGAACTAAAACCGGAAGTGCAGAAGATAGAATTGCCAAAAGTGGAAGAGCCCAAAGCAGAAGCACCACAGCCGGAGCCTTTTAAGGCGGAACCTCCTCAGGTTGAACTTCCTGTTATTCAGGAAAAGGTGGAAGTTCCTGTACCCATTCCCGTTACACAAAAAATAGAACAACCTGAAGTGATGGCGCAAGTAATTGCAGAAGAACCTGCAGCAATTGCAGAATCAGAACCGTTACCGCCAGCCCAGCCAGCACCACCTGAGCACATGAAAATTGAGGCTCCCGAACTGGAAGCCCCTGTTGTATTTGATAAAATAGACCTATCAGCCATAGATTCTTCCACCCGGCCTAAAAAGGCCTCCAGGAAGAAAGAAGACCTTTCTCCCGCAGAACCAAAAGCAGAGAAGCCTGCAAAAGCAGTAGAAAGCAAAACCATTAAACCTGTTGAGCCGGCTATTACACCTGCTGCAGAAATCATTTCCGAACCCGACCCGGTAGAAGAACTTTCTCCTTCGATTGCTGAGGAGCCCTTTGTAGCAGAAGAAATCGGGGAAGATCAGGAATCTGGTCCGGTGATCACCAATATTAAGGCTGAAAAATTAGAAGGTCC